>NZ_JAUCFJ010000002.1:4881255-5186333 GCF_030348505.1 Lysinibacillus sp. G4S2
GTACAATTTTAGTATTCTTTATGCATGCAGGATTTGCGATGGTTGAGGCTGGCTTTACGCGTTCAAAAAACGCAGTCAATATTATTATGAAAAACTTCCTTACGATTTCACTTGGCGGTATCGTCTATTTTCTATGTGGTTACGCTATTATGTTCGGTGATACAGTTGGCGGTTTCTTCGGTACAAGTGGCTTCGCTTTAACAGGTGTAGATGATCTTTCCTTCTTTATCTTCCAAACAATGTTTGCAGCAACTGGAGCAACAATTTTATCTGGAGCAGTGGCAGAACGTACGAATATCTTTGCTTATATCGGCGTTATTATTCTCATGTCATCTCTTGTTTATCCTGTTGTTGGTCATTGGGTTTGGAGTGGCCAAGGTTGGTTAACAGATCTTGGCTTTGTTGACTTCGCTGGATCTACTGCTGTTCACTTATCAGGTGCAGTTGCGGCATTTATAGCAGCGATTATGGTCGGCCCCCGTCTTGGTAAATATGAAAATGGTCGTGTTAACGTTATTACAGGACATAGCATTCCACTAGGAGCTCTAGGCGTATTTTTACTTTGGTTTGGTTGGTTCGGCTTCAATGGTGCCTCTACATTAGCTGCTGATCCTAAACTTGTTCCTATCGTCATCGCAAATACATTTTTCGCAGCGGCTGCTGGAGTTGTCGCTACTGCCTTTTATACACAGTTTCGATATGGTCATATCGATGGCTCACTAACATTAAACGGTGCTTTAGCAGGGCTCGTAGCTATTACTGCTGGTGCTGCGAATGTTAGTATTATCGGTTCAATCATTATCGGCATGATTGCCGCTCCATTATTAGTTGAGGGCGTCCGCTTTATTGAATGGAAATTAAAAATTGATGATCCTGTTGGAGCAATTGCTGTGCATGGTATCTGTGGTGCTTGGGGTACCCTTGCAGTTGGCTTGTTTGATATTGGTGGTCAAGGATTATTTTACGGCGGAGGCTTTGGCCTATTAGGTGTGCAAGCAATTGGGGTTATCGCTACAATTGCCTGGGTTAGCGTTTCAGTAACAGCTGGTTTATTTATAATAAAAGCATTTGTGCCATTACGAGTTTCCACTGAGGAAGAAATCGCTGGCTTAGACGTCATCGAGCACGGCGCCCCTGCTTATGAATTTCAGGATATTTTCAAAGGCTCTGCCGTTCGAGGAGAAACATTTGCTCAGCGTCTAACTCATTTCGGTAAAACACACACTAAGGTCCAAGAAGAACATGTATAGTGCTCATTGAGCTTTTATTCCTTTGCAACGAAGAACAAGAATCTGCACGCGCCTTAAGCAGCATATGCAGATTCTTCTTTTTACGCTCTCTCTAACGCAAGTAAAAATTCTTTCATAGCTAGTCCACTACGAAAACCTGTTAGCTTACCATCTTTACCAATCACACGATGACATGGAATTATCGCTAATATTGGATTGGCACCGATTGCACTGCCTACAGCTCTTACTGCTTTCGGATTACCGATGCGATGCGCAATATTTGAGTACGTTGTAGTTGTACCATATGGTAGCTCCTTCAACGCATCCCATACCGCTAATTGAAACGGCGTCCCTTTTACATGTATCGGTAAATCAAATTCGGTAAGCGCTCCATTTAAATACGCTGTTAATTGTTTAATATACGGCTGTAACTTTGCTTTATGTTCTTCAAAGCGATAACCTTTAAATGGCTTTTTCGCCCACTCTTCTACCTCTTCAAACGGTGCATTTGGTGTTCCTATGTATACAAGCCCTTCATCTGAGGCAACGATATACATATCGCCTTGTGCATATGTTAGTGTATCTACATATAATATGTCCATTCCCCTGTTCCCCCACATTCCATCATTATCATTAATGCTAAATAGCTGTAGCTCCCCTTTATTTCATGCTACAGTAATTTTACCTACTAGTACAAAGGAGTTCAACTATATGAATACGTTATACGAACCTGCTATTCACCTTCAACAGGTCAGCTTTTCAGCAAATGACAAGACGATATTAAAATCGATTACAGGGTCATTCCCTAAAGGAAAAATCACAACTTTAGTTGGTCCTTCAGGCGCTGGTAAAACAACTCTGCTTAAATTGTGTAATGGACTATTATCATCTACAGATGGTCAAATATTAATTGACAATCAAGACATTTCTACATATGAGCCAACTGCTTTAAGACAACATGTAGGGATCGCTCTTCAAGCAGCACCTATGATTGCTGGGACTGTGTTTGAAAATCTGGCACTTCCACGTTCGTTACAAGAAAAAGGCCTAACAGAGCAAGAAGCCATCCAATATTTACAGGATGTTGGACTCGATCAAAGCTTTTTACAACGTCCTACGAATAAATTATCTGGAGGCCAACGACAAAAAGTCTCTATTGCAAGAACACTTATTAATCAATCCTCCATTTTATTGTTAGACGAAATCACCTCTGCACTAGACCGTCAATCTGTCCAGGAAATCGAGACACTTATTGCTACAATCAATAAAAAATACAATGTCACAATAATTTGGATAACTCATAATTTACAGCAAGCATTAACAATCGGGCACTATACATGGGTCATGATGGACGGAGAGCTTATTGAAACAGGAAAAAGTTCCTTACTTAACGCACCTAAAAATCCACGTGTGGCTGAATTTGTACAAGGGGTGAATGCATGACATATACTACACTTTCCTTAACATTAATTTTTGTTTTAATCCCTCTACTACTGTCAAAAACCTTAAAGCTAGGACTTGAAAAAGATACAATCATTGCAACATTGCGCTCTATTATTCAACTCCTTGCAGTAGGATATATTTTAAAATTTGTTTTTGAGGCTCAAAGCTATCTTTATATTTTCCTCATGGTTGCGTTAATGATTTTAATAGCAACATTAAATGCTCGTAAAAAAGGGGCAGGTATTAAAGGAATTACTTGGAAAATAGCGCTAACTCTTATTGTGATAGAAGTTGTTACCCAAGGTGTTTTGCTCGGTTTCAATATTGTACCAGCAACTGCACAATATATTATTCCAATTAGTGGTATGATGATTGGTAACGCAATGGTATTGTCTATTTTATTTTTAAATCGTTTTACAGCAGAAATTACAAGTCATCATAATGAAATAGAGTTAATTTTATCGCTTGGAGGCACACCGAAACAAGCCATTCATAGACAGCTAATCAATGCTGTCAAAGCGAGTATGATTCCTACGATTGAGAGCCAAAAAACCATTGGTCTCGTTCAATTGCCGGGCATGATGAGCGGTCAAATAATTGGTGGTGCAGACCCTATCCAAGCGGTGCAGTTTCAGCTATTAATCATCTTTGCCCTTCTAACTACCGCTACATTATCGAGCATAATGATAGGTTTTTTAAGCTATCCTGCACTTTTTAACGAACGCATGCAAATACTTGAAATGAAATAATGTTCTGACGAAATCAATATTATATTATCTAAATTATGTTATACTAAAAAGAAAATGCAGTGAGGAGAATGACCATGTTATTACGCGATTTTTTCATCCACTTATCTGAAAACCAACTATTAAATAGTACTGCAAAAAAATACGGCCTAAAATTAGGAGCACAAAATGTAGTAGCTGGTACAAATATTGAAGAAACAATTGCAAGCATCAAAGAACTTAATGCACTTAATATCTCTTGCACAGTAGATAATTTAGGGGAATTTGTTTCAACTGAAGAAGAAGCAATCAAAGCTAAAGAACAAATCCTTGCTGTTATTGAAGCTATTCATGAAAACAGTGCTAATGCACATATTTCGTTAAAGCCATCTCAATTAGGTTTAGATATTGATGTTGATTTTTGCTACGACAATTTATATGAGATTGTAGAAAAAGCAGCAGCATATGATATATTTGTTAACTTTGACATGGAAGACTACGGTCGTTTACAAACATCTTTTGATATGGTTGAAGAACTATCTAAAACATTTAATAATGTAGGTACTGTTATCCAATCTTACTTTTACCGCGCAAAAGACGATATCGAAAAATTCAAAGACTATCGCCTACGTATCGTAAAAGGTGCTTATAAAGAGCCTGTAGAAGTTGCTTTCCAAGATAAATTAGATATCGATTTAAACTTTATTGAGTTAATCGAATATCATTTACTAAACGGTAAATTTACGTCCATCGCAACACATGACCATAATGTAATTGCACACGTAAAACGCTTTGTAGCTGACAATAATATTCCACTCGATAAATTCGAGTTCCAAATGCTTTACGGCTTCCGTACAGACATGCAGAAAGAGCTTGCTAAAGAAGGCTATAATTTCTGTGTATATGTACCATTCGGTGAAGATTGGTATGGCTACTTTATGCGCCGTTTAGCAGAGCGTCCTCAAAATATTAATCTTGTGACAAAGCAAGTATTTACGAAAAAAACGAACACAGTCCTTGCCGTAGCAGCAGGTGCATTCGTTCTTGGACGTTTAACAAAACGCAAAAAATAAAGTTTAAATATATAAAGAAGCCAGAAGCTTAATCAAATAAGCTTCTGGCTTTCGTTTTGGCTATTTAAAAGGGCTATACGGTCAAAATAACTCGTTACAATCCCTCTAACTAAAGTCGCTCTAATACTTACTTTCCATAGGGCAAATACAAAACCGCTTTCCTCACTGCGTTCTGTGTTTAGAGCAGTAACACTCCCTCCTCAAAATTCTGTGAAAGCAGTGAATGCAGGCTGTAGGTTAACTGTCCGAAAATGCCTGATTGGTGAAGATTGATATCAGCAGGAAGGAAGCCTCCTATGATTAAAGTTTCACTTTATTCAACATGTAAAGCAATAGCTGAAACAATTGCTTCTGCTGCGTACTCCCATTTACCATCAATATAGCTTCCTAGTTTTTGCCCAATCTCTTGTATCATTTCTAGAGTAATTGGTATATCATTTTTTTCTGCTAATGCAGCAATAAATGGAGCTGATAAACTTGTCCATCCACCTCGATCAATTTTGGTCTCCACTTTTTTTACTTCTCCATTTTCTATTTCAATAAGGTAGTATAGCTGGTCATCTGGACGCCAACTTAAATGATGTGAGATCTGACCATTCACTACTGTTAGTTCATTTTTTTTCGTAATAGAAGCTGGTTTTACATTAAATTCATGACCTAGTACATTTAATTTTTTAATTTCAGGGCCTACTAATGCTGCCTGAACAGCTTTGTCCATACTATTTTGTAAAGGGATAGATGTCTCTGTCTCAACTACTGGATCAACCATATCGTCACTTGCAGCAAAAACAGCTGAAGGATATACGCTAGTCAAGGCAAATGTTGTTGCTAATAATGCTGTTGAAGTAACTTTCGTGATTTTTTTCATAATTTCTACCACCCTTACCATTAAAATGTTTTGAAGTTTACTAAATTTTATCATTAATAGGTAAAATGTACAACATCTATTTGGTTTTATTTACGACAAAAGGCATTGAATAGTTTAAATTCAATGCCTTTTGTCTAACTTTTACCCTTACCCCTCTTAGGAGTAAGGGTATTATTTTTTCTTAGATTCTTACTTATTCCACCCTTTTTCCTTAAAACGTGCAATAGCTTCAATACGATTTCCAACATTTAATTTTTCTAAAATAGTTGAAATATAGTTGCGGACAGTCCCTGCTGATAAAAATAATTCGGCAGCAATTTCTTTTGTTGTCTTCCCCTCTGCAACAAGTGTCAGCACCTGACTCTCACGTTCCGTTAAAGGATTTTCACTATCATCCTCATAGACAAAATCAACGAGTTCAGGCGCATAAATTCTTTTGCCATCCATAATCGTGCGAATGGCACTTACCAATTCTTCTATCGGACTATCCTTTAATAGGTAGCCTCGAACGCTAGCCTTTCTTGCACGCTCAAAATAACCCGGCCTTGCAAATGTCGTTAATATAATTACTTTACAACCGGACCCAGAGTTATGTAGCTCCTCGGCAGCATCCAAGCCTGTTTTCAATGGCATTTCAATATCCATAATACAAATATCAGGCTGATGCTCTTCTACAAGCGCCAATGCTTCCTCACCATTTTTTGCTAAGCCGACGACCTCCATATCATCCTCCATACTTAGCAAAGAACGAAGTGCGCCTAATAACATACCCTGATCTTCAGCAATTACAATTCGTATCATGTCACAATCCTCTTTTCTATATGTTCTTCAGATTTTCTTTGACCTTCTGATGCGTAATCGCCACTGGAATCGACACTGTTAATGTAGTACCCTCTTCACTTTCGATTTTAAAGGAACCGTTTATAAACTCTAAGCGTTCACGCATTCCCTTCAATCCGTTACCAGTCTTCCAAGCTTGTTTTTTCGTGATTCCATGTCCATTATCACGAACTACTAAATATACTTCCTTAAAATTTTGATGGAAGGCTATTTCGCATTTTGTAGCACCACTATGCTTAACGACATTATTAACTGCCTCTTTTAAGCACATGGATAATACATTTTCTACAAGTGGTGGAACTTGCAGTTTATCTTTATCTCCATCAAATACGAATTCCATTTCGGCCGCCTTTAATATTTGAGAAATACGCATAAGCTCATCCTCAAATCTAGCTGTTCGCATATCTGATACTAATTCACGCACCTCTTTTAATGCGATACTCGCCGTTTGACGAATATCCTTAATCTCTGTTAGAGCCTGCTGTGGATTACGTTCAATTAATCTTGAAGCCAAGTCACTTTTCAAGCCTATCATCGATAATTTTTGACCGAGAGTATCATGTAAGTCACGAGCAATACGTTGTCTTTCCTCAAAAACAATTAACTCAGCTATTCGTTCATTAGCCGTTTCAAGCTGCCCCTCTAAATTTTCACGTTTATTTTTTGAATAAATCGTTAGTGGCATAAGCACCACCACTAAAATCGTTAAAACAACAAATGGTAGTTGTGATAAAAATAATTGTAGCTCAACAAAGAAGCCAACACCTGTTGAAATAACCGTAAAACCAATATGTAATCCATATATAATATAGAAGCCTACAGGTTTACGAATATTCCCAATGAAGAAAGCTGTAAAAATTGATAAATACACATAGCCATATAATATGGTCATAGCGATATTTATAACCATCCCAAAGCTAATCCACATATAAACAAGACCGCTTTTCGAATTCATGGAAAACCGATAAAAAATAAAATAGAGCATTAAGAATGTAATACCTATTGATATTTCTACATAGGATGATTTTCTAAAAATAAAGAAAAACGGTAGGAAACAAAAAATAATCCATAAATATATACTGAGCATTGGACTATTCGGAACAATACTATGCCATTTCCTCAACATAATCTCACGCTCTTTCCTACTTTTCCCTCATTATAACAAGAAAATTAATTTTATGCCCAAACATGGTTTTAAGCGTGGCAGCCGTTCAATGGCATTTTGCCATAGTAATTGCTTCATCTGCCATATACAACTCATTTATGTAAAACAGCCATCCCTTAGAAGAGATGGCTGAAAATTTTTTTACTAAGCAGCAAAACTGCCACTTGCTTTTCGTTTGATTATTTCATTAATGTCTTTAAAGGATACAAACTTACCTTGATCTTCATCATATAACTTGAAGCGTAATGATTCTAAGCTTTTACGTAACGTAATAGTCGTTGCAGTGTGTAATGGCGGTATTTCATTATGCGCCTGTTCAAGATTATAGTTCGGTACACGTGGAGATAGATGATGTACATGGTGGAAGCCAATATTGCCTGTCATCCATTGTAATAGCTTTGGTAATTTATAATACGAGCTACCTTCAACAGCAGCCTTTACATAATCCCACTCTGATTCATGCTCAAAATAAGAATCTTCATACGTATGTTGGATAAAGAATAACCAAATGCCAAGAGAAGCAGCAACATACAATGTTACACCGTGCACTAATAAGAATGTTTGCCATCCCATAAAGTAAATTAACGCAACACAAATTCCCGTGATGACTACATTTGTTAAATAAGTGTTAAAACGTTCTTTCTGTTTTGCGTCATTACGATTACGACGGTTTAAAATTAACACCATAAATAGTGGTCCTAAGCCAAACATTACGAATGGATTACGGTAAAAACGATACCATAAACGTTGCCCTTTAGATGCTTGTAAAAACTCTTCCACTGTCATCAAATCAATATCACCAATACCACGCTTATCTAAGTTCGAGCTAGTTGCGTGGTGAATTGTATGCTCACGCTTCCATTTTTCATATGGGAATGATGTTAACACCCCAGTTACAAAACCAACCCAGTCGTTTGCTTTTTTATTTTTGAAAAATGAACCGTGTGTACAATCATGGAAAATAATAAATGTTCTTACGACAAAACCAGCAGAAATTATACTTAAACCAACTGATAACCATGGTGAAATATCTACTAACATATATCCAGCTACCCAAAGAGCGATTAACGGTACAATTGTATTGACCATTTGAAAAATACTTTTAGCTGTATCAGATTTCGCAAATGGCGCTACATCTTGGCGCAGCTTTTTTGTTTTTTCTTTATCTGTTGCCATCGTCTTACTCCCTCGTTTCCGTTTTCTTATGACCTCATCATAAAACATGAGTATAAACTAGCAACAGATGCAAACATCATAAAAAGGATATGACATTTGTCATATCCTCTCTACACTTTTGGTCCAGTTAAATGCAACTGATAGAACACAAGGTCTAGCCACTGTCCAAATTTATAGCCTGCATTTTTAATAGTCCCTGCATATTCAAAGCCTAATTTTTCATGTGCTTTAATGCTGCCAATGTTTTCACCATCAATGCCCGCTACTAGTGTCTTCACACCTTGCTCTTCTGCAATTCGAATAAGTTCATGCATTAACTTTGTAGCAATCCCCTTTTGATAATGATCTTTATGCACATATACTGAGTGCTCCATTGTGTGTTTATAGCCAGGATATGGACGGAACTGACTATATGTTGCAAAGCCAGCTACGGTGCCGTTTTCGTCAAAGACAAGTAGAGGATTGCTAGCTTTTCCCTGCTCCTTGAACCACTGCTTTTTTTCTTCTAACGACTGTGTTTCATATCGATAAACGGCTTTGCTTGTTAAAATAATGTCATTGTAGATGGTTAAGACCTCGGGCAAATCTTTCTCTTCCATTAATCGAATCATCATACTCACATCCTTACTTAAAGTGCACTATAATAAATTAGCACTCTGCCTTTCTTTTCCATAGGTTGTAGCCACAATTTAGTAGAAGTTTCAGACAGAGCGCTAAATCTCTTTCATAATCATCCCACTTTCGGTGATGAACCACTTTTTTCAACTTTACACATTAAAATACCGAGCATCTGGATGGGCAAAGACAATCGCTGAAACAGAAGCTTCAGGCTCCATCATAAAGCCTTCCGTTAAATGCACACCAATGTCTTCTGGTTTTAATAAGCCAAACAGTTTCTCTTGATCCTCTAAGTTCGGACATGCCGGATAGCCGAATGAGAAGCGCTGTCCTTGATATTTTGCCGCGAAACGATCACGCATTGTAAAGTCTGTCGCATCTGGGAAGCCCCACTGATCTCGAATTTCTTGATGCATACGCTCCGCAAAGCCTTCCGCAAGCTCAAGTGCTGTAGATTGTAATGCATGACTTTCAAGGAATTTCCCTGCCTCTTTTAGCTGATGAGCCTTTGCCATGACACCTTGTCCTGCTGTTACGACCATTAAGGCAATATAGTCCATTTCACCACTTTCAACTGTTTTCAGGAAATCTGCGAGACATAAAAACGGTTCAACCTGCTGACGTGGGAAGGTAAAACGTTCAATTTCCGTTTTACTATCTGCTGTTTCATACACGACTACATCATCTCCATCTGCTTGTGCAGGGAAAAATTGATACATACCTGATGGCTTCAATAGATCACTTTGTAAATAATCGTCAACTAAGTCTTTTAATTCTGTTGCTCTTGCATCGCCAGCATCAAGCAATTGCTGTACTTGCCCCTTTAAACCTAGGTGATGTCCAAGTAATGTCCGCATATTAACATATGGATATAAATGCGAAACAGCATATTCTCTCTTTACATGGCGTCGCAAATCAGCTGGAAGAAAGACAGGCGCTTCTTTTACCATACGTGTAGGCTTTACAGTTACTTCTTTTGCAGGGCGAGCCGCTCTTTTTTCGTCTGCCTCTAAGCGTTTTTTCCGTGATTCCTCAATTTCAACTAAGAAATCTGCACGTGTATCTGTCCCCATTAGTCGATTCGCCTGCTCTAAACCTTGCATCGCATCCTTTGAATAAATGACAGGTCCATTATATTCGCCGGCGATTTTCGTTTCAGTAAAGCGACGAGATAATGCAGCCCCTCCTACTAAAATTGGTACGTCAATACCCGCTTCCTTGAAATCCTGAGCTGTAATAACCATCTGTTGTGCTGATTTTACAAGTAAGCCAGAAAGTCCAATGAAGTCTGGCTTTTCCTTACGAATTGCTTCAATTAATTGGGTAGGTGTTACTTTAATGCCAAGATCAACAACCTTATAGCCATTATTACTTAAAATAATATCGACTAGGTTTTTCCCAATATCATGCACATCGCCTTTTACAGTAGCAAGTACCATTTTACCCTTACCAGCACTCTCTTCATCTTTCTCCATAAATTGCTCTAAATGTGCCACTGCTGCCTTCATAACACCCGCTGATTGCAATACTTCCGCTACAATCAGCTGGTTATCGTTAAATAAGCGTCCAACCTCCGCCATTCCTTTCATTAATGGCCCATTAATAATATCAAGCGGGGCTCCGAAAATTTCACGAGCGGCATCCAAATCCTCAATAAGACCTTCCTTTGTACCTTCTAAAATATAGTAAGCTAAGCGACCTTCTACTGTTTTAGGAATATCTTCCTCTGTTTTTTCTTTCTTTTTATCACGATAGAAATCCGTAAAAACAGCTAATGTTTCATCATTTGTATGGAAGAGTAAATCATTGGCTAACTTAATTTCCTCTTCAGGAATAGATGCATAACGTTCTAGCTTCTCCGTATTAACAATTGCATAATCTAAACCAGCCTGTGTACAGTGATATAAATACACGGCATTCAATACTTCACGACCTACAGGCGGTAATCCGAACGAAATATTACTTACACCAAGCACCGTTAATGTACGTGGCATTTTTTCTTTAATAAGGCGAATTCCTTCCACTGTTTCAAGTGCTGAGCCAATATACTGTTCATCTCCCGTACCTACAGGGAACATTAGTGGGTCAAAGATAATATCTTCAGGCGCGATACCCCACTTTTCTGTTAACAATTTATAGGAACGCTCAGCAATCTCTAACTTACGGTGTCGATCAACCGCCATACCTTGCTCATCAATTGTACCCACTACTAAAGAGCCACCATATTTTTTCACTAGCGGTAAAACTGCGTCAAAACGCTCCTCGCCATCCTCTAAGTTAATTGAATTAATGATAGCTTTCCCTTGAGAAAATTTAAGTGCTTCCTCAATTACTTTTTCATCTGTTGAGTCAATAACAAGAGGTACTTTTACTTTTTTTACAACCTCCTGCATAAAACCTTGCATATCAGCTAATTCATCGCGGTCAGGATTCGCTAAACAAATATCAATAACATGTGCTCCATTTTTCACTTGGGCACGCGCGATTTCGGCTGCTTCCTCAAACTTTCCGTCAATAATTAAATTTTTAAACTTACGAGAGCCAATTACATTTGTCCGTTCCCCAATAAATAATGGACGCATGGAATCGTCATACACTAATGGCTCGATACCTGATACTACATGGCCATGAGTTGCAGCTGGTAACTGACGAGGCTTTTCGTTCTTTAGCACCTCTCGAATTGCTGCAATATGTGCTGGCGTTGTGCCACAACAGCCTCCGACAATATTCAGCCAGCCCTTTTCGGCAAAACCTTTTAACTTCTGTGATAATGATTCAGGCGACTCATGGTAGCATCCTTCCTCGTCAGGTAAACCTGCATTCGGATAACAGCTAATATAGCCTGTTGAAAGCTCTGCAAGTGAACGAATATGATCCGTCATAAACTCTGGTCCCGTCGCACAGTTTAAGCCAACTGATAACGGTTTAATATGCTCAATGGAAATGTAAAAAGCATCGATTGTTTGACCAGCAAGTGTCGTACCCATCGGTTCAATTGTTCCCGATATCATCACAGGGAGCTCTTTTCCAGTTGCTTCAAAAGCACGAGATACTCCTAGGGTTCCCGCCTTAACATTCAACATATCCTGACTTGTTTCTAGCAACAGAACGTCCGCTCCAGCTTCGATTAATGCCTTTGCCTGTACATAAAAGTTTTCCTCTAACTCATCAAATGTAATACCACCAGTTACCGACAAGGTTTTTGTAGTTGGTCCCATAGCCCCTGCTACAAAACGTGGCCAATCGGATGTTGAAAACTCATCTACTACTTTACGTGCAATTTCCACAGCACGTTTATTGATCTCTTCTGCCTTCGCACCAAGATCATATTCATTTAATACAAGTGGTGTACCGCCAAATGTATTTGTACAAATAATATCTGCTCCAGCCTCTAAATATTTCCTATGAACTTTTTCTAGCACATCTGGTCTAGTTAGCACAAGATTTTCATTACAGCCATCGTATTCCTCGCCGCCAAAATCCTCTGCTACTAAATTTTCATTTTGTAGCATTGTACCCATTGCGCCATCAAGAATTAAAATTCGTTTCTCTAGTTGCTCTTCAATCAAGTGCTTAGCCATTTATACTTACCCCTTTTTTCTGTTCATCCAATTGCTTAATAAATTTCATCAACTCTAGTGTCATATCATAGCGTAAAAATGGTGTGATCAGGTAAATACCATTGAAATATTGCGCTGCTACTTCCACTAATTCCTTGGCAATTGCAATCCCTTCTAGTGTTGCGCGTTCCTTATCTTCACCACAAGCCTTCATACGAGCTAGCGCATCATCAGATAGTTTGATGCCTGGTACTTCATGATGTAAGAACTCCGCACTTTTATAGCTCGTTACTGGCATAATACCTATATATATAGGTGTTTCTAAATGCTTTGTCGCCTCGTAAATTTCCACAATTTTTTCCTTTGTATAAACAGGCTGCGAAATAAAATAATCTGCCCCATGTTCAATTTTCTTTTCTAATCGAGATACAGCGCGATCCAGCACACGTACATTAGGATTAAACGCTGCCGCTACAGAGAAATTCGCCTTTTTACGAAGTGGTTTTCCTGAGAACGATACACCTTCATTTAACTGTTTTATTAATTGGATTAGTTCCATTGAAGATACGTCATAAACGCTAGTCGCACCTGGGAAATCACCTACCTTTGTTGGATCTCCAGTAACCGCTAAAATATCATGAATCCCTAGAGCATTTAATCCCATTAAATGTGATTGAAGACCAATTAAATTACGATCTCGGCAAGTTATATGTGTCAACGGTCGTACCCCATGTGCTTCTTTCAGTAAGGCACCCATTGCAATATTACTAATCCTTGGTGATGCCAGTGAATTATCAGCCATCATGACTACATCTGCGCCAGCCTCATATAATTTTTCAGCGCCTTCAATAAAACCTTCAATTTCTAAATGCCTTGGTGTATCTAACTCCACTATA
Organism: Lysinibacillus sp. G4S2; assembly: GCF_030348505.1. Taxonomy (NCBI): domain Bacteria; kingdom Bacillati; phylum Bacillota; class Bacilli; order Caryophanales; family Bacillaceae; genus Lysinibacillus; species Lysinibacillus sp. G4S2. The sequence continues at coordinate 4,894,849 of NZ_JAUCFJ010000002.1, forward strand.
ACTGAGCGTTCACGTTTTGCTTTTACATGTAATGGCTCATAATTTGGTGGCTCTGCCTCACGTAAAACCTCTACTTTTTCTGGCTTCGCGTACTTTTCCTCTACTGGAGATAGCTCCTCTAAGTACTTTTTCACTGCAGCAATATGCTTTGGTGTCGTACCACAGCAGCCACCGATTAAACGCACCCCCTGATCACGAAGTGCTACAGCTGCTCGCCCAAAATAATCTGCCTCTGATTCATAAACGACACGGCCATCCTCTAAATCAAGTAGCGATGCATTCGGATACGCTGACATAAATGCTTTTTCAGGAAGCTCTACACCTTCAAATGCTTGAATAGTATGGTGTGGACCTAAGCGACAGTTAACACCTACGATATCAGCACCTAGCGCTTCAAGTTCATGTAAAGCGTTATTTAAACTCATTCCATTTTGCAAAACTCCTGGTTCATGCATAGAAACTTGAGCAATAATCGGTAATTTTGTTTTAGCTCGTAGCATTGTTAAAGTTGCTGCCAGCTCTTCAAAATCATAATATGTTTCAAGTAAAAGACCATCTGGATTTCCTGCAAGTAGAACCGTTGCTTGCTCTTCAACCGTTGCTAAAATTTCCTCTAACGTTGCATCACTCTTTCGAATACCACGGATTCCTCCAATAGTACCCAAAACAAATTGTCCACCATCTGCTGCCGCTCGTTTAGCAATCGTAATAGCGGCTTCATTAAACTGCTGCACTCGTGATTCTAATCCATAGCGGGCTAATTTTATGGCATTAGCTCCGTATGTGTTCGTTTGAATAATATCGGCTCCAGCTGCTATATATTCTCTATGAATCTTTTCAATTAATTCCGGTCTCTGAACATTCATTTCCTCATGGCAGTACTCCAAGCCATAGCCGTATAAAAGCGTACCAATTGCACCATCTGCTGTAAGAACATTCGTTTTTAACTTTTCAAGCAATCCCATAAAACTAGCCTCTCTTCCCTTATCTCTAAAATAAAAAAGCCTTCTTTCAAAAAAAGAAGGCTTTTACGTTTCGTAATTGTTTTTCCTTCTCATCTTCGACACATAGGTCTTCTGGATTTAGCACCTGACAAAAAGTTGGTTGCTGAAGCTTCATAGGGCCAGTCCCTCAGCTTCTCTTGATAAGAATGTATTATGAATTTTTTAAATAATTAAAAGAATCATATCGTTTACGAACGATTGAGTCAAGACTATTTCACTGAACAAAAGATATTTTCTACTAAAAAAACATTATATTTTGATTTTATTAAGCAATTACAATAGTTTTTCAGCAAGTTCCTCGCCAATTTTTTTCCCGTTTTGAATACAAGCACCTATGCCTACTCCAAAATAAGAACATCCCGCTATTGATAGATTTGGATAGTTGTTCTCAAGCTCTCGCACTAGACCTTGCAACGCTTCACGATGTGCCAAATCATACTTCGGCATTTGGTCAATCCATTTTGTTACATCGACAACAGTTGGTTTTTCCTCAATGCCTAAGCTTTTTCTTACATCCTCTAGAGCAACAGCTGCTAACTCTTCATCTGTCATCATACGCAATCTCTCATACGCAGGGTTAATGCTTTTATAAAAAAGTCGCACAAGTAATTTTCCTTCTGCAGAAGTGTGTTTCCACTTGCGACTTGTCCACGTTGCTGCATTACATATAACATCAGAATTATGCGAAACAATATAACCTGTTCCATCTGCTGGTAATCTATGGTCAGGTACATCAAATCCTAAGTAAATCGTAATGGCTGATGCAGTATTGAATTGTTCAAAATAGCCGTTCAATGATTCATCTTGCAACAAGTTTTGTACTGAGTCATTAGGAAGTGCCAAAACAATATGATCTGCTTCAATCAATTTATCGTTTGCTAATGTAACCGAGTATTGATTCTCCTGCTTTTTAACACTTGTCGTAGCAATTCCTTTAATAATTTCTACATCCGTTAATGTTTCTTCAAGTCGATCAATTAATGACGATAAACCATTTTTAAATGAAATAAATTTTTTATTTGCGGCTTTCGCAAACTGCTCTCTGTTTGCATCGAAACCTTTAATAATACTACCGTATTCATTTTTATAATCGATTAAATACGGTAAAGTGGAAGCAATAGAAAGTTGATTTAAATCTCCCGAATATACACCTGCAAGTACTGGTGCTATTTGGTTTTGAACAAGCTCCTCACCTAAATAATATGTTAAAAATTCCCCAATAGAGCTTTCCTTTGTAAATCTTTCATTTGGCATTGTTAAATCATTTAATGCTACCTTTTTCCCCTCTTCTGATACAAGCGTGCTTTCCTCAAGAGATTGTAAGCTCATTGGAATACCGAACGTTGAGTCAGCTGGGATGGCATGAAGCTCATTGTTTGTGTAAATATATGAAATACCTGTTTCGTTGTACACAAGATTTTGTTCAAAATGAAGTTCCTCTACTAACTCCATGACACCTTTATGACGCGCTACAATAGAATCTGCTCCTGTTTCCATAATGAAGCCTTGTTCATATGCAGAGTGAAGTTTGCCACCAAGGTATGTATTTTTTTCAACAAGTACAAGCTTAACATCTACGTTTTTCTCCCGAACCTGACGTTGCAAATAATGCATTGTACACAATCCTGTAATTCCGCCACCTAATACAACAACTGTTTTCATATTAAACCGCCCCTATTTTTAGTTCTTTATTTAGTATAAACTTTTTTTCTTAAAAATTATGCTAAACCCTTTACAAATTTAGCAAAAATGGAGCTACCCAGCGTACTGGATAGCCCCATTCTTTTTCTATTAACCTTAGCCCTAAAGTGTGCGGTGCCGTTATGTTCTTTGGCATTTTCTTAATTAATTTAAATTCTGTGTAATATTCGCTAATTTTTCAGCAGAACTTGTTACCTCACCAAAGGCAATCCCTAATTCATTGAGAATTTCCGCTATCGCTAGAACCTCTTTTTCCATACAATCATTTTGTTCTTTAGCTTCTGTCATAGAATCTAATATTTTGGTGAATTGTCCTTCTGTTTGTGCCATATTTTCTTCACCAGATCCGACTTCTTCCTGAATATTACTAAGCGAATGAACAAGTTTATCTGTCCGCTCATTCGTTTTATGTAGTAACGTCGCTACCGATGTGACAGAATCCTTTGTTTGAATCGATAGTTTTCTCACTTCATCCGCAACAACACTAAAGCCTTTACCCGCTTCTCCAGCACGAGCCGCTTCTATAGCTGCGTTTAAAGCTAACAAATTTGTTTGGTTTGCAATGTTCGTGACAACATTCATGATGGATTCCATTTCCTTTGACATTTCGGTCAACTGTTCAATATTTTCTGTTATATCATTAAGTGAATGAATAATATTACTCATATTGTGTGATTGACTTTTTAATTGTTCACGACCTTCTAATGCATGATTCTCCGCCATCGCCGACACTTGAAGGGATTTTTTTGCTAATTGTTTAATCTCAACTGATTGTCTACTTAAGCGCTGAAATGAATTATTTGTTTCCTGAGATATTGTGGCAAGACCTTCAGAAGACTCTACTATTTTCTTCTCTAGCGCTTCTTTTTTTCGTTCCATATCTTCCTTAAGCTGTTCAACAGTATTCTCAAATGCTTCTAAAACCAACTGTTGCTCAAAATTAGAGATTTTTGAAATGGCTCGAATTGTATTGAACTGGTCCTTTGGATGATTAATATATTGCTCAACCAAGTCAATAAATGATACCGACAAATCTTGAAAAGCACAAATATACCATTGTGTTCTAAGTCCAATATGTACATGTACCTTTGCAATTTTAATGCGTCTCAGATAAAACTCTTCATCGATTGAACCATTAAACATTTCGATAATATGACGACGTAGTGTGACTTTCAGTTTTTCTACAGAACTATGTCTATTAATTATATTTACTAAGTCACGTTCAGTTCCAATCATTGAGTAAAACCTGTCAACAATATCATCAATATTATCCACAACAAATGGTTGAAAGGCTTTTAAATATTGTAAATCCTGCTTTGTTAAATTTAGCATTTCTATTTGCTTTATCATTGACTGGCGATTTGGTACATCCATTTTTACAATGTATTGTTGCAAATCTAACGCCGTTGTCTTTCTCTGTTTTTGAAAAATCACACATTTTCCCTCTTTCATATCGTGTACTTTTGCAAAGCTGAGAAAAATCCAATTCCGTTCACCAAAAATATAAGAAATCAAGATTTTAATTAACTATTTTTAGACTGATCACCATAACGTGTGGGCGCTTTCATGGGGGCGGCCACAACTTTTGGTGATGAGCTTATTTTTATCCATTTTATTAATTAGAAGACGCGGATTTCCACTACGGGCTAAGCATAAATAAGCAAAATATCATAGAAAATCCTTTGATTGATCCATAATAACCCTTATTTTCTTAATCAATATACCTGATAATAAAGTACCATCATTTCAGATAACATTACAAAAAATTGGTATAAATAAATAACATTATAATTAGCTATAGCTACTACACTCTTTCAAAATCACTCATTTACCTTATACATTTTATAAATAGCTGTCAATTTTAAGGCATACATTTATTACCATTAACTATATAAAAAGTCCCTATTACCTAACTTATTGTTCAAAGCAGTAAAAAAGCTACCACAATACTTTTCGGTAGCTAATTTTTATCATCTTTTGTTTTTTATACTTATTTTTTCTTGTTTTTGTTTATGGTAATTACATCTTCATTATATTAATATTTTTACAATGAACTTATACAAGTAATATATACCTAAAACAGAGATCAAAACAAATTCGTAAGAACTATCGAAAAAACACAATAATCGAATCTAAATACCTACTATTTTTTAATAAAAAATTTACATTTCTTTTAATCCTTGCAGTAAAATAGCTGCCTCCTCAATACCTGCATCTGCCGCAAGTCCATACCACTTTATAGCCTCTTTAATATTTCTAGTTATTCCGTCCCCTTTATTGTAAATATGTCCTAGTTGTAATTTAGCTTGAGCATCGCCTTGAAGAGCAGCCTGTTTAAACCAATGAATTCCCTTTTCAATATTGCGAATACCAGTTAATCCTTGGCTCCAAATAAAGCCCAAATCATAAAAAGCGTCTACATGATATTGCTCCGCAGCTCTTTCATACCAATATAGTCCACGGTTTGCATCTTTAGCTTGCCTTAAACGCCCCTCTAAATAGATTCCTCCCAACCTATATTGTGCTTCAACATAGCCTGCTTCAGCAGATTTCTTATAGCAGATAAATGCTTGCTCTTCATCAATGTCAACACCTAGTCCCTGCTCGTAAATTATTCCGAGCGTAAACATTGCCTCTGCAACACCTTTTTTCGCGGCGAAGTCGAACCATTTTTTCGCAAGTACCATATTCTCTTGTACACCTTCACCGTTAAAGTACATATCTGCTAAGTTATTCGCTGCATCTGGATGGCCCTGTTTTGCCGCAGCCTCATACAATGTAAAAGCCTGATTATAGTTTTCTTGCACACCTATACCTTCAAAATAAAAATTACCAAGTGCATATTGTGCGTCAGCATTCCCCTGTGATGCTGCTAACTCAAACCACTTAATTGATTTTTCAGGTTGAAAATATTTGCCATCAATTACACTATAATATTCTCCAAGCTGAAATTGTGCATCTGCATCCTGCTCCTCGATGGCATCTTTATATAAATCAATTATTTCCTCATGATCTAGATCTTCTTCATCAAATGCATTTACCTGCTCATCTTGGTGAATAAAATACCATTCCAATATATCAAGTACATCATCAACAACTTCAACGCAATTAGCTAACTTCTCCAATGAAGAAATCTGCCAAATAAATATATAAATAGGGAGTGGAATTGCTTCACGCAGTAAATCATCATATTCAGCTAAAAGTGTCAATACATTCTCCTGTACTGACTGCGTCTGCTCTGGATGTATAATTTGTAAATGTCTTTGTTGATTTTTTTTCAAAAGTCCTCGCACAACTTGATACAATATTTTGTGCAAGGCTGTTAATTGCACTTCTTCTACCATTATCAAATTAATATTTTGTGCAAACCATGTATCTTGTGTTTGCGTGAGCTTTTGTAGGGATTTAATTCGCTCGTTATTTTGTTTTGCTAAAATTTGCCCATACATTAGATTCCCCCCTTGCATTGCCTTAGCATTATTATATGGAAGACAGTTCAAAATTGGTTACACATATGCTCTCAATATTAAGCCGATGAACAATGTGATGATTAAAAAGACAGTGACATGAATCCATTTATACATTTCTAATAAACCGATAAATTCGCGAGTAAAGGCATTTGGTACATAATAAAAGGCTGTCTTTGAACCAACACCTTGTGCATCTATCTTCGCCTTTTTGGCATAAATACTTGCACGAAAAACATGAAAATTATTCGTCACAAATAAGGATCGATATTTTTTTCCTCGAGCATGTTTATCCATAATTTCTTTAGAGAATGCCAGATTCTGTTCAGTATTTGTCGATTGATCTTCCATTAATACTTTTTGAGTTGGTAGTTGATGTACATCAACTATATATTTTTTCATCGCATATGCTTCTGATACGTTTTCATCGCTTCCCTGACCACCTGAGACGATAATATAAGGTCGCTCACCATATTTTTTATATTGCTTGACCGCCTCGTCTAAACGACTAGCTAAAAGCGGCGGTACTTTATCACCAATTAGCCCTGATCCTAATGCAATAATATAGTTTGGCTCATAGAAAATAGGTGTAAAATGGTATAGAGTCGCATAAGCCATTGTACTTGTGTATAAAAACATTGTATAACCAAAAACCAAAAACGCATAGAAGAAAAGAATATGCCAAAATTCATGTTCGATATTCGTAAAAATAACAAATACATACCAAATCATCATGATAAAAAAACTTAAGCCGAATACAGCTAACAATAAATTACGAACTTTACGTCCTTCTTTTTCAAGTAAAACTTTACTATTAAAAAAAGTAGCTATCGATAAAATAAACATCATACTAGGGAAAGTTCCAAGTATAATGACTATTCCCATTTTCGACATAATCCCCTGCTCATTTGGCAGCAATACAGGATAATGGGTAATTATTGTACTCAAAATATCCAACCCTAAAAAACCTAGAACTACCGCATTGAAGAAACGTCTTTTTTCCGTTATATATAACAATAAAAAAATTGCACTTAATAGCACTATTGTTGTATTCAACGTCTCACTCCTTTCTTTTTATAGCATTTTTACACTCTTTCCTATCGACACTTCTTGTTCAAATTTGTCGAAATACCTAATTTAATGGAAGCGATTATTTTATTTTTCGGGATAGTTCATGTAAGATTATTATTAAGAACTAGTTTATGACAAATTTAAAAATTATATTGGAGGAAAGTAAGTAATGAAAAAAATTCTTGCCGCACTTTTTGCAGCTTCACTTATGTTTGCGTCTGTAGGTGCAACCTTGTTCATTTCTGATACACCAACTGCAGAAGCGAAATCCTACAAATCGGGTAAAAAAAGCTATTCGAACAATAACAATAGCTCTAATTTCCAAAAATCTCAGGATAAATCTAAAGACCAAAATAATGTAACAACAAATAAAAATACAAACAAAACAGGTTCAACAGCTAAGAAAGGCGGCTTCTTCTCTGGCGGCCTTATGAAAGGCTTAATGGTTGGTGGTTTAGCTGGCTTATTATTCGGAGGTCTTTTCAGTGGCATGGGTATGCTTGGTAATATTTTAGGCTTAATCGTTAACTTTGCAGCCATTGCTATTATCGTAATGCTAGTTGTAAAAATTATTAATATGTTTAAAGATAAAAAACGTAAAGAGGAAGCACAATCACAATGGCACAAGTAATTAATGAGCAAGATATTATAAATGCAATTTGCTTATCTCAGGCCTACTATAAAAACGTTCGCCCAGAAGATGTGCTTGTAGAGCTAACATACGATGATGACACAGGCTTTGGTGCAGAAGTTGAAGTTAATGGACAAATTGAGATATTCAATACAGCAGCCATGATTGGCGCACTACGTGTATGGATTAAAGATGTCCTACACAGTGATCCATTTTCAACTGGCATTGAACTTGTCCTAGACGATGAGGAAGGCATTATTGCCAGACTATCGTAAATAAGTAAAGAATGAGGCTGGGACAAAACTAGCTGATATTAAAGAAAAAAGAGAAATCGATGCTGTTCGATTTCTCTTTTTCTATGTTTGACCAAGTCATTCTATTTTCTTTTCCCTATTTCTCTGTTAATGGCAGTATATTTCCGGAGATATACTGCCTTGAGAACTTTTGATTGTTTATCGACTAACTTTTTTAATTTATCGACTAACTTTTTCGATTTATCACCCAACTTTTTTAATTTATCACCCAACTTTCGAAAAATATCGACATCTACCTCCATGAAACACTAAATTTGACATCAAAAAAGCGCGAGAAATCAACGTTTCTAAATTGATTTCTCGCACTTCCAGTTTTGTCCCAGCCACTTGTTATTTTCAAGGCGTTTTTTGCCTGTTCTTTGAATCATTTGACTTCATTATTTACAACCTCTACCTTGCATTATTTCACTATCTTTATTTTTTTAATAAACTATTGAAATTTACAAATATTTTTGCTGCATGGCTACGTTTTGTCGGAGCCTCTGGTGAAAATTTCCCTTCACTACCTATAACAATGCCTTGTTCATACAACATAGTTATTGCACGTTTTGTTTCTTCATTGTAAGAGGCAATATCAGAAAATGGTGCTTTTCCTTTCACAGCATAAGGTTGCTTTAGCTGATGTTCATAGGCACGATTAATCATTAATGCTAATTGAGCACGAGTAACTGGCTGTACTGGGTTAAACTTCTCACCTGTTCCCTTCACTAGCCCATATGCATACGCTGCTGCAATTTCTGACTGAGTTCCAACGTCATAGCTTGCGATGTCTGTAAATGGTGCATGTTCCTTCGTCGTTAAACCTAGGCTTCTAACAAGTATACTAGCTGCCTGTGCCCGAGTTACATTTTGCTCAGGTCTAAACGTACCATCTGCGTAGCCGTTCATAATACCTTCTTCTGCTGCCTTCAGGATATATTCCTTCGCCCAATGATTGTCTATATCAGTAAAGCTTACATTTTTCCCTGTCGTAAAAGTAACTGTTGGACTTTGTACACTTTCATTGCCTGCTGCATCAACTGCTTTAACAGCTACCATGTATGCTGTGTTCTCTATTAAATGATCCAAAGTTATAGCCGTTGTATCAGCCTTTTGCGTAAATGATAGCTTACCATTTACATATATATTGTATTTAGTGACACCTACATTATCCTTCGCTTTCTGCCAGCTTAGTTTTGCAGTTGTACTATCTTTCACATTTACTTGGATAGCCTTTGAAACATCCCATAACGTACTTGCTTTAATCGCTGGTAAAAATGCCTCGTTCGCTACTGCTAAATAGCCTGCTTCACTTAAATGAATATTTTCTGGGTTTGGTAAATAGCTTGGAACATCTTTTGCTACAATATCGTATGTCGGTACAAAGATAGCACCCGCATTTTCAACAGTTGTTTTGATCGTCGTATTCATAACTGTTAATAACATTTTAAACTGTTTCTGTAAATCCTCACTATAGTACGGGAAAGAATTATAGTATCCCATAACATAAATTTGAGCGTTCGGATTTAGTTTCTTTATTTCTTCTAAAATAGCGGCAATATTTTTAATTGCTCCTTGCGATGCCTTTAACATCGCTGCTGCATTTATACCAGTTGTCTGAGACTCTTTTAAAATAGGTATTAAATCATTGGCACCTGCTGTCAAAGTAATAATTTCAGCCTCTTTAATAGAGGGACGAAGTTTTACCTTGTCATTTTTATACCCGAATCCTGTCACAGGCTTTTCCACATCATTTTGTATATCTTCCAGTACATTTTTTGTTGTATAGCCTGAATACGCAAATCCCTTATTATAAGAAGTGATGAAACCATCTTGCTGTAAAGCTTGTGCAACAAAATCTGCGTAACCTAAACCGATCATGCCAACCTCATTCATACCATGAGCCAAAGAATCGCCAAGTGCTACGTAATCTGCCTGAGCTACCCAACTTGGCGCTATGTAATCTCTCTGCTCCGCAGCGTTTGCCCCTACTGGTAGCGCTAATTGCAACGCCAGTACACCAGCCGCTAAAAATCGAAATTTCTTTGATAATTGCATACACTCACTCCCCCATCTTTTGCTAATTACTATTTTAATATATGGAGGATGAAAATGGGTTAAATAAGAGAAATTGTTTTTTCTATTCAAGCTGTATCTTCCCATAAATGCCACCACCACCAGCTTCAATTGCCAATTGTCCTGTTCTTGCTAAATCGATCATCTTAGCAATCTTATGTGGTACGATTTGTTCAAGCTGTTCTAGTGAGACTCGATGCAAGATGTTCATCTCTGTACCAAATGCTTGTAGCAATCTTTCCATCATTTTCGGTCCTAAACCTGGAATAAAATCTAGTGGTACTTGGTGAATATACGGTGGTCGAACACGTTTATCCGTCAGCTGCTCTGATAGCTCCATAATACGTAAAGAAACTCCCTTAATAATTTGGATACTTTCACAGTTAGTACAGATTGTTGCCATATTGCTAAGCTGTTCACCACATTTTGCACAGACAGTCTGATGATATTTGCCCAGCAAAGGATTTAAGCCATAATTGGCTGTTACAGCGCGCCCTTGCTGTTCATGTAGCGCCATTTGTAGCTCTGTAAAATTGGCATCAGATAGTCTTAATTTTTGATACTCACGTGCAATTTTCCCAAGCGAATGTGCATCAGAATTGCTGACAAATGTGTATGCTTGAAGCTCTCTGATGTTACTCACCATAGCGGTATCAGAACTTAAACCTAGCTCAATCGCATCTATAAGTTGCGGGTCAAATACTTCTGTTAAACTACGATGCACACCTTTACCAAACAAACTTTTAAACGGTGTAAAAACATGCGCAGGAATAAACAGCCCTCCTAACTCACGAACCTTTTGCTGCAATGTTCGACCATCACAATAGATACGCTGTGAGCTTAAATGAATATTTTTCATATGATAAGACATCCAATTTGAAAATTCCCTCATAAGTAAAAGTGTTGGAAAATAGGCAAGTACGTGGATTGGTCCAAGGCAATGACAATCATAAATCTCAATTTCAGTGCCTGGGATAAGGGTTGTGTCTTTATAACGAAGCCCTCCCTGTTCTAGCTCCTTCAGTTCACCCCGTTCAATCATTTCTGACATTTCATCCATAACCTCTGGTGAATGGCAATCAATAATTCCAATAATATCTAGTCCCTTTCTTGCACTAGAAGTCTCGAGAATTTTTGTTAACGTTAACGATTTACTGCCAGTAATTTTGACAGCGCGTCCACTTAAAGTACGTCCAATATGAATATGTAAATCTGCATATAAATTTTGCATCATTGTAAACACCTCTATTATTTTCAATGAAATAAAAAAACCTCACATTGCTGCAAGGCGTTTCACTCTTAATCATGATGGATGATTGTTGTGAGTACTATTATTTGATTCATAAGCACCTGAGCCCTGTGATGGCATTGTCGAAGAATCATACGCCACTATTGTCACGCCAATTGTCTTCTCTAGCTCATTAATTTTTTCAAGCTGTTGCTGATCTAATTGTGCAAACTTTATCTCTTCCACTTTCATCAATTCCTTTCACGTATACAATTCCCCAAAAAGGATATAAGTATACACGAAGAAAATGAAGCTCTTTCTTCTATTAACAGTTGTCCTATCCATAAATAGCAGGTGTATCTGTTATTGTTGAAAAACAAAATGGTCAAGAAGATCTTTGTAAATTTTGTGGCGCTTTAAATAAGGGTGATTTCCGTCCCAGGCTATTCGTAAAAAAAGCGCCCAGCCGGAACGGAGATCAACCCCTCCTTTTGCCGAAGAACCATACTTTATTTATGTAGTTTTTAAAGCTTTCTTCGTAAATTGCTCAGAGACATACGTTAAATAAGGCTTCCTTGTAAGTGGATGTATTTGAATATCAGCATAAACACCAAATACATCCTGTAATAATTGTGGCGTAAGTACTTCTTCTGGTGTTCCAAAACAAACAATTCGACCTTGCTGTAAAACATAAATTTGATCGCAATACATAGCTGCAATGTTTAAATCATGTATGGCAGCAACAACTGTTAGATGTAGGGTTTGAATTAGATCCATTAGCTGCAATTGATGCTGAATATCTAGATGATTTGTTGGCTCATCTAAAATAAGCATCTGTGCTTGCTGAGCGAGAGCACGGGCAACCATCACACGCTTTTTTTCTCCCCCCGAAAGAGAGCTAAAGCTACGTTTCTCTAAATGAGCAATCCCTGTTTGATCAAGTGCACTTTTTACAATTTGAAAATCTTGTTGTTGATCAAGTTCGAATAGTTTTTTATGGGGTGTTCTCCCCATACTTACTAAATCATGTACGGTAAAGTCGAATAAGACCGGTGTTTCTTGGCTCACAACTGCTAAATTTTTCGCAATGCTTTTACTCGATTGCTTTAAAATATCCTGTTCATTTAATAAGATTGTTCCACTTTCTGGTTTTAATAAACGATACATATTCTTTAGTAGCGTTGACTTCCCACTACCATTAGGACCAATCAGCCCAACGAATTGCTTTTCCTTTATTTGAACACTTACTTCATGTAAAATGCGTTCATCAGAAATGGAGAAAGATACTTGTTTCGCTTCTAATGTCATAATTTCTAATCCCCTTCACCGAAAGAATAATTGTTACGACGTAGCAGCCAAATGAAAAATGGCCCGCCACAAAAAGCCGTGATAATTCCAATTGGCATTTCTTCAGGAGCAATTAAAATTCGGGCAAGTGCATCTGCCCAAACTAAGAAAATCCCCCCTAATAAAGCACTAATCGGTATGACATATTTATGGTTTGAACCTACAATTAGCCGTACAATATGTGGAATGATTAAGCCAACAAATCCGATTGAACCACTGACTGCGACAAGAACACCCGTTAATAATGAAACTAATAAGATAAGTTGAATTCGAAACTGTTGTAAATTAACCCCTAAAGTGACAGCTGCTTCATCTCCAAGAAGTAATAAATTTAAACTTCGATAGTGGAGCCATAGCAAGGCAAACACCACAATAAAAATAACTGTAGGAATTAAAACATTACTCCACTTTGCACCAGCTAAGCTTCCTAGCATCCAAAACATGACTGCCTTCATTCCGCCCTCTTGCTTCGACATCATTAATATAAAATTTGAAATAGCAGATAAAATAAACGACACCGCCATCCCTGAAAGTAAAAGTCGAAAGACAGAAACTCTACCGCCAACACGCGCTAAGAAGAAAACTAACGCCATCGCTGTGAGAGAACCGATAAATGCAGATACGGAAAGAGCATAAACACCAAGAAATGAAAAAGCACCTAAAATGATGACAGCTGTAGCACCAACCGTTGCACCAGAAGAAATCCCTAAAATATATGGTTCAGCAATTGAATTACGAACAAGTGCCTGAATAGCTGCTCCTGCAATTGCCAATCCTGCTCCAACGATAGCAGCGAGCAATACACGTGGAGCTCGGATTTGCCAAATGATAATTTCCTGTGAGCGACTCCAATCTTGTTCTATTCCATTTTGTATAAGTGGGATTTTTGAAAGGATGACCTTCCATACATATTGTGGCGTAACAGAAACCGATCCAACCATTATAGCAATTGTCATTGAAATGAGTAGAACTAGAAGAAGAGTCATTGAGAGTAGTATAAATTTTTTATTCATCTGTTTATTAACTCCTAATCAAAAATAATAGGTACGAAGCAATAAAAAAGGGTATTCCATGCTAAATACGCATAGAAATACCCGAGATTAAACAAAGTAAGAAAGATTTCCTTCTATTGTCCGTAATCGCTTTCATCCTCGTGGGCATTACAGGTATTCGCTAATTGGCAGGTCTCCTGGCTTCGAATCAATGTACTATGATTGCCTTCCCATTCTAGAACAGTGGCTAAATCATCATAGAACTCCTCGTTACAGTTGCGGGACAGCGTCGGATTTGCACCAACTTCCCTTTTAAGTGACACATTTACAAGATGTCACACCATTAGCATCATATATATTTTAAAATTATGACGATTCTATCATATATTTTAATAGTTCGTCTATTACTAGAATTATTCATCCAAATAAGAAGGATAATTATTTTTGTGTTAACCGAATAAAATAATCAAGTTGACACAAAAACTTTATTTTCTTACACTATTATTATCAACATTACTTATTAGGGGTGAAATAATGACAACAGTAGCGGAACACTCGCATCACAAATTAAGAACAGTAGATATTGCTTATATTGGACTATTTTCAACATTGATGATGATTGGCGCTAATATTACTTCCTTTGTACCTTTTATGGTTGTTGGTGGCGTACCAATTACGCTGCAAACATTTTTTGCTATATTAGCAGGACTGATTCTTGGTAGTAGAAAAGGTGCACTCGCTTGTACTGTTTATATGTGCATCGGTTTAGCAGGCGCACCTGTATTTGCACGTTTCAGTGGTGGCTTTGGACAAATCTTAAGTCCTACATTCGGTTTTATTGTCACTTTTATATTAGCTGCATATGTTGCAGGGCTTATTGTAGAGCGCAGCGGAACGAAAAAAAGCTATGTAATTGCTGCTTTAATTGCAACTGCCATTAATTATTTACTTGGAACGAATTGGATGTATTTCGCCTATAAGCTATGGGCTAGTGCTCCAGATGCTTTTTCTTATAAGATGGCATGGCTTTGGATGATGCCTCCATTACCAAAGGATATTATTTTAGCTATATTTGCCGGTATTTTTGCCTACCGCCTACAAAAAGTATTGAAAATAATTCCTGTTAAATAACAGAAACCCTTCTTTAGTTTGATGCTAAAGAGGGTTTTTTTTCTTGTAAGACTGCTATCCACAATTTCTGCACATTTATTTGCTACATTAAGGGCAAATAAGGAGGAGGAAATTAACATGATATTAAAAAGACAATGGCCTATTGGCATACTGACAGCATTAGCTTTACTAACATTATCAGCTTGCTCTACCAGTTCAACTAAGCCGGAAACCAATTCAAAAAATAACACCGAAACTGAGCAGAGCACTGAGATGGATCATTCTATGATGAACCATTCAAGCTCTAGTGAAGTACCAACAACTTTGAAAAATGCTGAAAAACCAAAGTTTCCTGTTGGAAGCACCGCCATTATTACGGATGGTCATATGGCAGGTATGAAAGGCGCAGAAGCAACGATTGTTGGCGCTTATGATACGACAGCCTACATTGTCTCCTATGAGCCAACTACAGGTGGAAATCGCGTAGATAATCATAAGTGGGTTATTCATGAGGAATTGATAGATTCAGGTGAAGCTCCATTGGCTCCTGGTACAGAAATCAAAACGAATGCATCTCATATGGAAGGGATGGAAAATGCGACTGTCCATATAGATGAGGCACTACAAACGACAGTTTATATGATTGATTATACGTCTACAACTATAGGTGAAGCAGTGAAAAACCATAAATGGGTTACGGAAGAAGAGCTAGCAACAAAAAAATAAAAATTCAACCTCTGCGGGAATTCTTCCATCAGAGGTTGTTATTTCTAGCTTCTAAAGGCTTTCGATCAGCTGACTTATGCCATTTATAGCCGATTCCCCAAACTGTTTGTAAGTACTCATCAGCTGGAAAACCACTTTTTCGTAATTTTTCTCGTAAATTACGGACATGTGAATCAATAGTTCGATCTTCAATTGATACGTTATAACCCCAGACTGTATTAATGAGATGTTCTCTTGAGAAAACTTTATTTTGATAATCAAGAAATAACGCTAACATTGCAAATTCTTTCGGCGTTAAAGGAATAGCCTCTTGTTGAAAATATAATTCAAAGGATTCTTTATTTAAACGTAGCCCTTCAAAGAAAATAACTTTTTCTTCAACTTTCGTTCTTCTTAATACAGCATTTATACGAGCTAGTAACTCTTCTTCATCGAAAGGCTTTAAAATATAGTCGTCTGCCCCAATATTTAACCCTTTTATGATATCAGCCTGCTCCCCTTTTGCTGTTAGCATAATCACTGGTATATCCGAAAACTTCCTTATTTCCTGACAAGCTTGCCAGCCATCCATCTCTGGCATCATAATATCTAACAGCACTAAGTCTATATGATTTTCCTCTAAATACACTAGAGCATTTCTAATCGATGTCATTGCTATACAATGAAACGTAGGCTCTAAGTAAAGAGATAGTAAATCTAGCATCCTTGGTTCATCGTCAATTAGTAATAATGTTTTCATTCGTTCCTACTCCTTAAACAGTAATTCAAAAGTAGTCCCTTTGTTTTCCTCACTAAAAACGGTTACTTCTCCTCCTTGTGCATGTACAAGTTCTTTGACAATAGCGAGGCCTAATCCTGAACCTCCATGCGCACGTGTACGAGATTTTTCTACCCTATAAAAGCGTTCAAAAATATAAGGTAAATCCTTCTTCGGAATCCCTTTCCCAGTATCTTTTATAATAATTTTTAACAAGTTACTGTGTCTTTTCACAATTACGGAAGTCGAATCTCCTGAGGAACAATACGTTAATGCGTTATTTAAAAGATTTAAAATAATTTGCTCAAGTCTTGCCGAATCAGCCATTAATGTTAATCCCTCTTCACATTGAACAAAAAAATCTATTTGTTTTTCCTGAAAAGCAGGGCTCAGCTTGGCTTCAATATTAACCAAAAACTCATCCAAATGAAGATATTCCTTGTCAATAACAAAAGAATTTTCATCCATTTTTGCTAAATCAAATAAGTCTTTTATTAAACGAGAAAGTCGATTTGTTTCTTCTATAATAATGCTTAAATATTTTTGGCGATCTTGCTCCGTCAAATCACGTTTATAAAGTATGTCTGTATACCCTTTTATAAACGTTAATGGTGTTCTAAGCTCATGGGCAATACTTGATAAAAATTCCTTTCTCTCTTCTCTTAAATGTTGTAAATCATCTGATAAAAGCTGTATTGCATTAGAAAGATCGCTTAATTCATCTTTACCATTAGTAGAAAGGGCCACCGTAAAATCCCCTTTACTCATTTTCAAAGTAGCTTCTTTCATTTGAACTAATGGGTAGGCGAGCTTTCTAGACAAAACAATAATGACTGCAATGGTCACCAATCCTGAAATAATACCAACAATTAGAAAATGCTTATTTAAGCGTTCCATTAATGCATGGATAGAATCTGTATTTTGAAACATAAAAACATAGCCAATTGTCGTTTGCTGTTTTTGGATAGGACTAATTGTTGCAATATATTTCTCCTCCTGCCAATTATCCTGCAATACCTTTCCATTATAAGGAACGTTATCCTCGAGCTTCTTTATATAAGCTCTTATTTCAGGGTGTGGCTGTGAAGCAGCTAATAGTTTTCCAGCCTTATCTGAAATAACAACATCCGTATTTTCTTTTGATTCCATTAATACTACGTGAGCTAATGTTTCCTTATCGAAATTTTGCTCTAATATTGTTCGATGTGAATTTCCCCTTGCCTGCAAGCTCTTTAATTCCTCTTCAACTCTAGAATTGGTCAAAGACGCATGTAAGAAAAGCATCATAAATGTTTCAATACAAAATAATGTGCTAAAAAAGATTATTCCAAGCTTAAGTGAAAGTTTTTTCATCCTCTAACCACCAATATAGGATTTCATAAAAGTATAACGTTAATATATGAAGATTTCATGCAGAAATAAATCTTATAAAGCGAGAGGTTGATTTCCGTTCCGGCTGAAGCTACTTGACGCTCACTCACAGGAAAACGGGTAGCCTAGAACGGTAATCACCCTCATGTAAAGCGGCTCAACATTCACACATTTTTTTATCAATACTAAGAGGTTGGGACATAAGTATATTTCTGAAGCAAAATTACAATATTTCACATCAGAAAAGCGCAAGAAATCAACGTTTCTACAATTGATTTCTCGCGTTTTTTAAGGTTTTGACCAGTTATGTCCTAGCCTCTTTATTTTTTCATCCAGTTTAAGAAGTTATCAATAACTACATCAAGGAATTTAACAGTACTCTCATCTGTTAAATTGCCTTCTTCATCAAATTTAGTGTGCACAGCTCCAATATAAACGTCATTACCACTAAGTAATGGTGAATTAACACCAGGTGAGAATAAAATATCTCGTAAATGTAATTGTGCTTTAACCGTACCTAAGTTACCCATTGATGCCCCCATCATGAACGATGGCTTGCCAATCATTACTTTGTCCACACGAGATAACCAATCAATAGCGTTAACCATAACACCTGGCACAGTACCATTATATTCTGGTGTTACCCAAAGAACTGCATCTGCCGCTTTAACTTTTGCTTTAAAATCAAGTACTGTTTGTGGTGCTTCATTTTCGATATCTTGGTTATACATTGGTAGATCTTTTAAGCTTACTATTTCAAGATCAAATTTCTCTGTATAACGTTTTTGAATGAATTTTGCTAATTGCATATTATAAGACTCTTTGCGGATACTACCTACGATTGCTACTACTTTCATAAATGCTTCCTCCTAAACATACATTAACTTTATTATTTATAAACAATTCTATTTTATACTACCCTAATAATAGGTAGCAAATTCCTCAACCGGTTTACGATAACCTCGTAAGCGGCGACTGCTTTCTTTTTCCTTACCAATTGTCATCATTAGTGCAATTTCATGTGTTTCTGGCACATTAAAAAGAGCTCTCATTTGTTGCTGATCAAAGCCGATCATTGGGCATGTATCCCATCCACGGTTTTTGGCTGCTAGCATAAATAGCATAGCTGAAAGTGAAGCGTTACGAATCGCTTCTTCCTTCATGAATTCCTTGCCACGTTCTTCATAAAATTTTGTATTTTCATCAACAAGATTGTCTAATTCACAAGCAGTAATAATGCCTAAGTCTACCATCCCTTGACTAAGGTTAGCTGTATTTTTATAGGCTTCCTTATCCCCTAAGACAAGGATGACCCCTGAAGCTGAATGCACTTTATATTGCCCATTAGCTGCTTCTCTTATTTTTTCTTTCATTTCTTCATCCAAGACAAGGATGTAATTCGTATGCTGTAAATTAAAGGCTGACGGAGCAAGCTTTACATCCTCCAAAATGGGGCGTATATCTTCTTCTGTCATTTTGATGCCCTCTATAAAATTATTTGCAGAACGGCGCTTATCTATTAGCTTTGAAAATTCCATTTATCTAACCCTCTTTCTTAAAAAAAGTCAAAATCATGTAGCTGTTAAGAGTATGTAATTGCCATTCATCAGTGTATCGTGCTTCACTGCAAAAATGGCAAAAAAAGTATTACTCATTTTCTTTATCGAACGTAATCGTACTTCTTACAGTGTCAATAGGGCGAACAAGCTCTTCGATTTGTGCACGCTTTGGCTCTAAAAATGGTGGCAATGATAATTTTTCACCTAAAGTTTCATAAGGCTCATCTCCCATAAACCCTGGGCCATCAGTTGCTAGCTCGAATAAAATTTGTGGTGCTACTCGTGCATAAAGTGATTCAAAGAAATGACGATTTACATAACCAGAAGTATGGAAGCCAAAGCCTTCAAATCGTTCAGTCCATTCATCTAATACAGCCCGATTCTCTACACGGAACGCTGCATGATGTACTGTACCGAAGCCTTGACGAGCTACTGGTAAAACTGAGTTAAATTCTACAACCATTTGTGCACCATTTCCGCCTTCACCAACCTCAAATAGATGGAAATCCCCTTCCTCCGCAATTTCTGTAAAGAGCATCACTTTCTCTAGCACCTCTTTGAAATGTTTAAAGTTAGCCACTCTAACAAAAACCGGGCCTAAGCCTGTAATCGCATATTCAAGTGGTATCGGTCCATCCTGCCATGGCGTACCTGATGCAATACCTGTATTATTTTCATCAGAGATAAGTTGATACTGCTGATCATCAAAATCAACGAAAGATAAAGTTTTCTTGCCAAACTGCTCTTTAATACCTGTATGTTTAACATTTAATCGATTAAAGCGTTTTATCCAATAGTCCAATGCTACATCTGTTGGAACTCGGAATGATGTTTTTGATATTTCATTTGTTCCATGTATACCTTTTTGAATGTTCGGGAAGTCAAAGAAAGTCATATCTGTACCAGCACTTCCTTTATCATCTGCAAAGAATAAATGATATGTTTGGATATCATCCTGATTAACCGTTTTTTTCACTAATCGCATTCCTAACACATAAGTAAAAAATTTATAATTCTCTTCCGCACTACTTGTAATAGCAGTAACGTGGTGAATTCCTTTTAAATGATTCATTCTATATTTCCTCCCATTTATCTCGAATTCGAGATATTTACGTAAAAATTTTTTATTTTTTTATTGCATTCAAGCCAACCTTTTTCAAAGACAGAATCATTGTCTCCATCTCCTGTTGATCTAATACTGCAAAAATGTCGTTAATTTTTTGTTCATGCTTTGGAAATATCTCTTCCATTAAAGTCTTTCCTTCAGATGTTAATAAAACATATGTGACACGACGATCATTCGGGCAAGCATGTCGATACACGAAGCCTTTTTGTTCGAGCTTATCAATAACATACGTAATACTACTGCTTGCGATTAATATTCTCTTTCCAATCATTTGAATTGGTTGCTCACCATGGTGGTACAAAAACTCAAGTACCGAAAATTCGGTTTGATTTAAATCATATTGAAGTAAATCTTTCTTTGTTGCATCCTGAATCGATTGATACGCCCGGAACAAGACCGTAAAAGCTTTTAAATTACGATTGTCTTCCTTCATCCGACTCCCTCATCTCATTTACTTCGAATTAAATTATCTTTAATTCGAGATAATAATATCATATAGACTTCTTAACAGCAATCTTTTTGTTTTGCTGTAATCTCCTAAAGTACAATGTTGCTCATTTATTCGTGCCTCTGTAAAGACGATAAACCTTAGCAAAATTAAAAGAGCCAGCAAACTAATTATTGTGTTAACTGGCCGTTGTTCAGTTGAAGCATCGGCAGGGACATTTTGTACTTTTTCCTTATTACACCCATAAAGTATTACGATCATTAACAAAACAGCTAACAATAATTTTATTCTCATCTTCCCACCAAAACCGCCTACAAAAAAAAGAGTATCCCCAACTATTAGGAGATACCCTTTTCATGTTCGATTACCAGTAATTGCGATTGCTGTTATTTTCATTAACAGCTTTTGCTACACGAACTGTTGAGACAGCTAAATCTGCATATGTCACTTTCTCAGTAGCGTTAAATTTATTTTGCTGTGCATCCATTAGTCCCATTGCGCTTACTAAAGCAACATAGCCTGCATGCGCTGAATCAATTGTGCCTGCATCAGTGAAGTTTAACTTGTAAATGTCACTATGTTTTGCTGCTTTTTCTAAATCTAGTACACGTACTAACCATTGTGCCAGCTCTTGACGAGTCAATGTTGCATCAACTTCAAATTTATCAGCCGGTTGTAAAATACCCATTCTTACAGCTTGTTCAACAGTTCCATATAATGGATGCTTTTTATCAATATTGTTGAAGGATTGCTTATCGTTGTTCCCACCATAAGGACCAAAATCAGAATATCCATATGATAATGATTTAACTAAAATTTTCAAAGCTTCTCCCTTTGTTACAGCTGCATCAGCATTAAAGTTAGCTGGGTCTTTAACGTCTAACACATTTTGGCGATATAAATAAGTTAGTTCTTCTCCAGCTGTTGGATGTGAAATAGCTGGTTTTTCTTTAGAATCATCCGCTTTCAGTAGCCATTCGCCAGTTGTTGCATCAATATTATTGGATAGGATTCCATTATAAACTGGAGAGTATACTAAATTATAGTGGTTATTACCCTCTCCATCCTGTTTTGAATACTGCAGATTTAGTTTTAGCCCATCACTGAACATTGCTTTTGCTTTATCAGCAGAAACAGCCTTGTTTACAGACGGCCAATTATCAATCTTGTGATTATTAACATGTAAACCACATAACTTTCCATCTGCACTGATACCAACAGAAATTTCATCCCCCATTACAGCAATGCCATTAACAATACGTGGGAACGAGAAGAAATATTGCTTACTATACTTATCATATGTTGGATCTTCAAGTGGTTTTGAATAGTTATGAATATATGACGGAGCCAACTCTTTTAAGTAGCCTATTGCCTTTGCTAACGCAGCATCTTTTGAGATTGGCTCTACTTTATCATTCGTCTCCAAGGATTCATCACCTATATCCCAGAAGTTTATAATCTCACCTGTTGCTTTGTTCACTTCAATTGTTGTTCCTGAGCCATGATTTCCATAATCATACATGTAATGTACTGAATAAATTGACTCGCCATTTTCATTTTCTCTTTCATCAATCGATTCAATTCGCAGCTTTACTTTGTCTGAATCAAATTTTAAGAGAGACTTCACTAACTCTTCAACTTCAGCTAATGTCATATTTTTCTTTCTAGGCTCAAGTGGTTGTGCTGAAAGTTTTTCCACACCTTTTGTCTTCGGCACCTGTGAAGTAAAACCAGTTGTTGTTTGCCACTGCCCATTTAATGCATTTACACCAATGAAGTTTGTCGGCATGTATACAAGCTTAGCAATTGCTTCATCTGATTGGTGGTTATAGTCAATTAAATAACGTAACTCTACTGATAAGTTTTCACGAATCTGTGCAAGTACATCTGTCTCATTCTTTTTCTGTTCTAAGCTGTCAAATGTTGCTTTACTAGTTGACTCAGTATTACGATACATCCCCACAACTTCACCATTTGCTAGAACTTCGATATACACACTCTCATCACTAAATGGCACACCATTATGAGTTGGCGAATAAGCGAATGAATACGAAATTGGTTCTGATATCGGTCTACTGAAACCAAAATCATCATTCCTTACATCTTCACGAAGTTTGTAATTGGCAGTATTAGGCATTTTCTTCAGGAAGTCGTCGGCAACTTTTTTTGCGTCAACCTTTGAATATTTAGCAGGATAAATTGCATCCGCTACATTGGCAGGCTGATAGTAGAAGTTTTCTAATTCTAAAGCGTCACCTTTAAAAGTAAAGCCACCATGAACGTCTTTACCATCGACTTTCTTATGGAAGCTTAATTCATAGCGTACCGTTTTATCATCATTATAGTAATGCCCTTGTCCCATATCGAAATCATTCTCTGTTACAAAACTGAATTTACCTGGAAATAATGTATTCAGTTGCTTAATAAGCATACTTTTTGTTACTTTAGTTTCTGTTGAATCTACTTGAATTGCGACTCTTTCTGGAGATTCCTTTACATTTGCAGAAGCCTGTGCCATTGGTGAAAGTACACCGACAGAAAATGCAGTAGATGTTAGGATGATACCTAACTTTTTAAAGTTTACCAAAAAATCCCTCCTAGAATACTATTTGCCATAATTATAATATACATTGCCAAAAATGGAAATGATATTTTCGAATTATTCCTTCTTAGAGCCATTTTTATTGCTCCTAACGATCCTTATTTCTTCACTACATCGAAATTGGACCCGATTAATAACCAATTTTGCGGGAATGGTAGACCTAACTTCCAATAGCCTATTCCTCGAAGTTTATATTGTTTGATTAAATCGAACTTTGCCTGAATTGATCTTGCATCCTCAAACCACACTACATGCGCTCTCCCTTGTTCATCATAGTATTCAAAGAAAGGTGCTTGAGACCTCAAATCATACTGAATGGCTGCATTATATTTCTTAGCAAGCTCGATAGCTGCTTGTGGACTAACTGCTTTTGCATATGGTCCCCCTTGTACAAAAGGCAGTGTCCAGTCATAGCCATATAAATTTTGTCCAAGTAAAATTTTGTCCCGAGGTATCTCACTTACTGCATATTTTACAACTGCCTCTACCTCTGGAAGTGGCGACACTGCCATAGGAGGCCCTGCAGAATACCCCCATTCATACGTCATTAACATAACAAAATCCACTATTTCTCCATGGGCTTTATAATCATGGGCCTCAGTCCACGGGCCTCTCTCGCTTGCACTTGTTTTTGGAGCTAACGCTGTCGATACTGTATACCCCTGTGGATGGAATCGATTCACGGCTCTCCTTAAAAAATTGTTATACGCTTGTCGTTGATCGCCTGGCAAATGCTCAAAATCGAAATGAATATCTCTAACGTTTCCTAACCTCTTTGCCTCTTCAAGAATATTATCAAAGAGCAAATCCTGTACTGCTGTACTTTGAAAAATATCCCTTGCTAAATCACCACTAAAAGTAAAATCCTCCAAATTCGAGACAACCATTGCTAGAGAAGCTCCTGTATCCTTAGCAATTTGCGGCACACCTTGACTCGGCGGTCTCTTAAGCGTTCCATCTCGTCTCGCCTCATAGCTAAATAAAGCAAGATAAGTTAAAAAAGGACCCGCTTCTCTTACCTGACTCAATAATGGTTCACTAACAGATGTCCCTCTCGGCTCTAAATATGCCAATGTTTCAGCTCTTGTTTTTGGTTGAGGTGGAATATAAAGTCGCATACCTATCGATAAAGGTTGACTCGGACTAATATTGTTCACCTGAGCAAGTGTTAAATAATTAATACCAAAGCGTTGACCGATTGAATATAGACTATCTCCTGACTGTACATAATAAAAACTTCCGACAATTGGAATCACAAGAGCTTGCCCTATAACTAATCGATTTGGTTCAGGGATTTGATTGGCATCTACAATACTTTGAACTGTTGTCCCATAAGCCTGCGCAATCCCCCAAACGGACTCCCCTGCCCGTACAACATGTATTTGAATGTCAGTGCCTCCTTCCTTCTAGCTTGATAAAATCACACCTATAAAGCTTATGAATTAGGAATGGAAAAGATGTCAGTGCTCAGTAAGAACAGATTCCCTGAAACAAAACAAGATCCATCGCTTATTCCAGCGAATGGACCTTGTTTTCCTTATAGTATTTATGACACGCTCGAAAATAAAATAAAAAAAATAAAAAAGCAAGCAACTGTAGGATAGAACCTATAAAATGAACATTTTCTCGCATAGTTGCATTAACATTTATTGAAAATGACTGTATCACAAAGCCGCACAGCATAAATGCCATAAATTTCTGGTATGTTCTAAATGTTTTAGCTTCTAAAGGCTTATTTTTATGAATGTGCAATAATAATTGGAAAACTACATACATAAAGACGATGAATAAAAATTGCATAAACTGTACCCCAATGTCTCCTAGTATCTTATAGCCTAGCCATCGATCTAGCTCCACAAAAAATGATAATACTACTAATATAATGGCAAAGTTTTTCGACCAACGCTTTAAATTGTGAAAAGACGGCAACAGGTGAATACCGTATGCAAAAAATAGGTAGCCAATAAAATCTGGCAATATATCAGTATCAGCTTTTCCCAAAAACAATAAATCTATAAAAACAAAACCCACTCCATTAAATAAATAATCATAAGGATTTTTCATTATTTTTTGCCCCTCTCAATTGTTTTAACAAAGTAATGATCGTGCTCTTGTTGAATCTCATCTATATTATATTGCTTAATCGTATAATCGTAGGATTCGCTATAGCTTGGTTTCATAATAGATTCATCCACGTTTTGATTCTCTGCATATACTAGGTTCCCAACCCATGCCAAGAAAGACAATGAGAACGTCATGTAGACAAGTTTTCCTCTCGTAAGCCCCTTGAAATAAACGAACAATATAAACAATGAGAGCGCAGACATTAGGAAAATGCACAATATATTTGTAAGATTTTTCTCCTGATTGATGGGTAACTGTGCTGCATTTTTCAGCTCGAACGATTGCCCTGCACCAATCATGAAGACAAATAGAAGAGCGGCCAATGTTACAGGAACGGTTAATATCGTTGCAACAGTAAATCGTTTTGTTTTCTTTATATGACTCTTTTGTAGCTCTCTACGCAATTGATTGGAAAAATCTACATCTGGATCTTTATCAGGGCGTTTTTTTAGTGCGTCAAATAACTTGTAGTCATGTTCTTCCATCAATCATCCCTCCCTACTTTTTTCCGAAGTCTCGCCATTGCTCGGTGAAAATCAACACGTACCTTAACTTCCGAGATACCCAAAATCGTAGCTGTTTCTTGAATTGTGTAGTCTTTTAACATCCTGCAAATAATGATTGTTCGATCATGTGATTTTAACGTCATTAACGCCTCTTGTACTGTTTGCCATTGCTCATGTTGTTCTACAATTTCTTGAGGCTTAGGAATTTCCTTCAATACTGGCTGCCAGCTAAGCTTTTCTGTCAAAAGACGCTTTATTTTCTGCTTTCTATGTATGTCTACTGCTGTATTTCGTCCAATTGATAAAATCCAAGTTTTTACTTTATCCATATCCTTTAAATTACCCAACTGCTTCATCACCTTGAAAAACGTTTCTTGCGTAATATCTTCTGCCTCTTGCTTGCTATTTGTATAATAAAGCGCAAAATGATACACATCACGATGATAAGAATCGTACAAATGTTCTATTTTTAGTATATCTTTATGCAAAACTTCACCCCACTTTCTACACTCACAAATAAGTCGTCGCAACGATTTATTTGTTACACTTTTCCCAATTTTTTTTACACAACTAGCGTAAAATGCCTCATTCTTTTCACTGTTTATTCTCTTGTATAATGTAATTACTGTAAGGAGGTGTTAGTTTGCGTTTATTTTACCAACAAAAAATAATCGGCAAAAAATCACGTAAACTTCAAAAAATCCCATTTACTATTGAAGAACCTGTCCATACTTTGAAAGATTTGCTTATCCAACTTGTCACACAAGAGGTTCATCATTATAACGACAAGGCAGTGGATACTCCGCTTCATATTTATATAACTGATCAGCAGCTAGAGGATGCAGCGCAACATGGCAAAGTACATTTTGGGGAGAAAAAAAATTCCGCCGCGCAGTCAGTAGATCAAGCAATATCCACCGTTCTTCTAGCCTTTGAAGATGAGCTTTTCTTAGTACTACAAAACGAGGAGCAGCTAAATTCACTTACTACACCATTAACAATACGAGAAGATGATGTTTTTACATTTATTAAACTAACAATGCTAGCAGGACGCATTTGGTAAGGAGCGATTTCCATGACATTATCACATGATGAAAAAAACCAATTTCAAAGCAAAATAGATACTGCACCAACAGCCATTCAACCAATAGCTACAGCATTACTTCAATTTATGGATACACGTGATTATGGTATAGAGCAGCATATTGCTGATTTGAAGATCACAACGCTTGAGGAGTTATTTACTGGACCTCTTTTCGATGTACTGACACTATTATCGTCACAAGAACGTGCACTAACTATTAAAAAACTAGCATTACGTTATGATACAACAATGTTTCAGACTGGCATTATGCGTAGATCATTTCGTTCCGCACAACCCGTACAGGACCACCTTTTTCAATGCTTACAATTGATTGAAGAAATGCTGACATTTGAGGAAATAAATCTGCAGGAATTACTAATGAATCACAGTCAATTCGAGCATGGTACATACCCTAACTATAGCTCCTTTGTCATTAAAAATGAGAATACGAAAGTAATGCATTTTACTGTTTTTGAACAAATGCTCGCTGAAGAATTGTCATTACAAAACCCTGTGATTGAAGAAGCGGTTGAAAATATATTATTTGATGAGCATCAGGGTAGCTTTTTTGGCTATCCACTGATAAGAGGTATTTTCAAATCAACAAATGCTCGTATGCATGAGGCACTTGGTAAACTATTAGTTGCTGCTGCCCGTCAAGAGGGACTACGCCAAGCCATTGTAGAAAATATTGACCATGGCACATTAGATGCACAGCTTACCATTATGAAGCTTATTCAGGAGCATCAGCTCACTCGCTTCTCCTCCGTGATTCGCGCAGTCGATACATGGATGGGCCTTGGCTATAATAGCTTCGAAAATCAAAAAGTAACAGAGGAAGTATTAGCGTTAGCGATTCAAGCAATTGAAGACGATCAGTTCACCATTGAGCTACTGAGAAGCGCGAGAACGATCGATATTTACGTGGCACTTTGGACAATTTCTACAAAAGATTACACGAAGCTCAATACTATTTTGCCAGAGTTGTTAAAACGCGAAAAACATATCCAGCTGACAACACTTGCATTTTTAAAAAATCTAGGGAAAACTCCCTTCACAGCACAGTATGTCAAGGATCTTATTTTAACAACGAAGGATATTGAGCTATTTACATTTGCTTGGGGCAATTTCCTATATGCAAATAACTATATTAATAGTGAATATGCTAGAGATAACGATTGGGTTAAAGATTTACATAAGTTCATGCAGGACAATACCCAGCTACATGGCATTGAATACTCTCTATTTGAACAGCTTGAATGGGCAAAGAGCGAAGTCACGAAAGATGGTATAACAATAACAGGAAAACCTTTATCATTCGTCTATGCACACTTGTCGTTAGAAGATTTAATTTCAACACAAATAATTTTAGCCCACTATTCACAAGATGAAGAGCTATTTCAACGTATTATTGCGAATGCGGATTCTTACTCTCCTACAAGTAGAATAGGCCTTCTTAATATTTATTGTCTTGACGATACTGATACTACGCAAGGAAAGCGCGATTTTCTATTTAGCGCTTTACGAGATCGTAGCTCCATCAATCGTTCCCTTGCGTTGAACAAAATACAATCACTAACACCTACAGACGAGGAAATTTTAAAAATCGAGGACCTTTTAGCAAATAAATCAGGCTCCCTTCGTAAAGAAGCCATTTCACTCTTAAAGCTACAGTCGCCAGAGAAAATATTGCAAAGTTCCGAGCGACTCATCCAGGACAAAAAGCAGTTGAAGCGACTTGGTGGGCTTGAGTTGTTGTTGGAAGCCTCTAAAGAGCATCACCTATCTAGCGAGCAAATTACCGCATTATGTGATCTGCTACCGAAAGTAACGAAGACTGAGCAAGTGCTGTTAGATCAATTGTTAACAAGTGATGTTCCTGAATATAACGAGGAAAATGGCTTTGGTTTATATACGCCACACCCTCCTATTCAATACGACAACATTACTAATATTGATATAAAGATGAATGGTGTAGAAGCATGGCAGCAGCTTGTTCCTTTATATACGCAGGCAACGATGCCACTTGAAAAATTCTTTGAGTATGATGTAGAGAAGCTTTTGTTAAAGCTTGAACAACTTATTCAACTATTAGATGCGAATGCCCACTATGAATACGAAACATATCGATGGGATGATACGCCGATCACCTCAACATTAGGACAAACATTTAATATTGTTGCTTCGAAAACAGAAAATAATCGAAATGCAAGTCTCGATGTATATCCGATACCAGATGAAATTCTCGAGTGGATAAAGACGTCTAAATTCAGTACTGAAGATTTAGCTTATTTTAACTTTTATAACAATCTATCTGAACATCCTGCGGCACATGAACTGAGCGAAGCAGCACAAGCCTTAATCGCTCCCTTCTTTAATTATGCAGAAATAAAAGAACGTGTTGCTAAGTTTAACAACTTAAAGTATCAGCGAATAGTGGAACGAATTTTCACTGTACTTTCGCAAGATTTAGATACTATTTCTGGAGAGCAGGCGCTTCATAAAGAGGCCGTCGCATTACTAACACAGCATGCACCAGAGTTTAATGCTTTGGAACAGGCGATCGGTATTATGCTTCAGCTTTTAACACAAATATCTGCCGAGCAGTGGAAGCTTGATGTACGAGAGAGGGACTATTATTATAACTCTACTTCAACTATAGTAGCTTTAGATGTTATCCGCGCTTTTGTTAATCGATGCTTCTCTGACTATACGACTTACGGTGAATATGTCAAAATGCTTGCCATTAACGAAGAGTTAACTAAGAGGCAGCAGAATGAGCAATATAGCCCAACTATATACAATCTAAACCTATTCCAATACTTAGATGCTTTTAATGCAGGCTTGTTCACTAAGGATCATTTATTTGAAACCATCTTCACAGATACATTAGCCTCTGAAATACTAGATGAACCAAGTAAATTAACGAAGCGTTATCAAGAGTCATTTGAAGACTTATCGAATCTCTTTGCTGTTCGTGAGCAGGCCATTGATCGCATTTTAGAAATAGAGCTTATGCGTGGTGATATTCCTACAGCAGTAACGAAACTCGCTAGGGACATTGATTATATAGAGGGTATTGATTATTTCTTCAAGATTTTACAAGCACTAGATGGTGAAAAACTTGCTCGTGGCTATAGTTGGCAAACAGCAGAAACAAAAAAGGCTGTTTTTTCTCGCCTACTCACAAACTGCTACCCTAAAAAGGATGAAACTGCACAGCAATTGAAAAATGCGTGGGAAAAAACAGATATATCAAAAGAACGCTTAATTGAAGCAATGATGTATAACCAGCATTGGATAGCCCTTGTTAGTGAAGTAATTGACTGGGAAGGATTAAAAGAATCAGCATGGTACTTTATCGCCCATACTACTGACTATTTATCGGACTTTGCTAAAGATCAGATTGCCCTATTCTCAAGCATTACTGCTGAAGATTTCCGTGACGGTGCATTTGATTTAACTTGGTTCCAAAGCGCATATCAAACACTGGGTGCAAAAAGATTCAAGGTCGTATATGATGCAGCAAAATACGCGTCGGAGGGAGCTAATCACCGTCGAGCACAGCTTTATGCAGATACAGCAATAGGCAAGCTTAGCCCAAAACCGTTAATGGAAGAAATTAGCGATAAACGCAATAAAGATAAACTACGCGCACTCGGACTGATTCCACTGAAAAAATCGGATCAAAAGGATGCACTAACACGCTATCAATTCATCCAACAGTTTTTAAAGGAAAGCAAACAATTTGGCGCACAGCGTCGTGCTAGTGAAGCACGTGCAGCCAGCATAGCGCTCGAAAATTTAGCACGTAATGCAGGAGATGGCGAAACAACTCGCTTCACATGGCGCATGGAGCTAGCAGCCTTTACCGATATAAAGCATTTATTCGATGCACAACAAATCGAACATATCACTGCACAGCTACAAATTGAAGAAGATGCAAGTGTCACGATTATCGTTGAAAAAGATGGAAAACGACTAAAAAATATCCCTGCTGCACTGAAAAAGCAGGAGCAGGTTTTAGCATTACAAGAGGCAAGAAAAGAATTGCAGATGCAATATAAACGAGCACGCCCAGCACTTGAACAGGCGATGGAGCATGAAACTAAATTCTCTGCCGAAGAGCTGATTAATTTATTAGAGCACCCGATTTTAGCTCCGCTTCTCCAAAATCTCGTCTTTAAAAATGAAGAACATTTAGGATTGCTAACCGAGGATGGTCTCAAGCTACTATCAGATGAAATAATATCTCTTGCTCCAACAGCAACATTAATGATTGCCCATCCGTATCACCTGCTTGAAAGTGGACAATGGCGACAATGGCAAGCTTATATGTTTGAACAAAAAATAAAACAGCCATTTAAGCAAATATTCCGCGAGCTGTATGTAATAAATGCAGATGAAAAGGAACAAAAGAGATCATTGCGCTATGCGGGACATCAAGTGAATCCTTCTCAAACGGTTGCACTCCTAAAAACACGCGGCTGGCAAATTAGTTATGATGAAGGACCACGAAAAGTGCATTACAAGGAAAACATCGTTGCTTCCTTGTATGCGCAGGCAGATTGGTTTACGCCAGCAGAAATCGAAGCACCAGCTATTGAAGGCGTCTATTTCTATAATCGTTTAACAGGTAAAGCCCTAGTATTAGATGACATTCCTGCAACGATATTCTCTGAAGTGATGCGAGATATTGACCTCGTTGTGAGTGTTGCACACGTAGGTGGTGTTGACCCTGAAGCGAGTCATTCTACAATTGACATGCGCAGTGTTATTGTGGAGGAATTGGCGAAGCTATTAAAACTAACAAATGTCGACGTGAAAAAGCAGCATGCACTTATTGAAGGCAAACTTGCAAGCTATTCATTGCACTTAGGCAGTGGAGTTGTCCATCAAGTGGGCGGCTCAATGATTCCAATACTCGCTGTACCATCTCAGCACCGAGGACGCATTTTCTTACCAATGGTGGATGACGATCCGCGTACAGCCGAAATCATGTCAAAGCTTTTACTGTTAAGTGAAGATACAAAAATCAAAGATCCAGCTATTTTAGGACATATTCGCAGCTACGAGCAAATGCGCTAAAGACTCATGTGCATAAAAAACGGGAAATACTGCTAGATTATTTTCGTCACCTGTTGTTAAATTATCAATGCCCTCCATTCTAATATTGGAGGGCATTTCGCGTTGTTGAAAAACATAAAGTAGGGCTCCTCGGCAAAACGAGTGGTTGATTTCCGTTCCGACTGGGCGCTTTGTTGCTGTCGCTTCGCTTTCGCACAGATAAAAAATTTGTTGCTGTCGCTTCGCTTTCGCTACAGAAAACATTTGTTGTCGCTGTCGCACAGATAAAACATTTGAGGTCACGAAGGCGTTATCACAGGACGTGATGTTTTTAGCCTTCGTTCCTCTACTTGCTCGATCCAGGATCTCATCTGTACCTGATCACTTTTTCGGCATACCCGAGCGGTTTTGGGCGTTACCCGATCACTTTTTCTCCATACCCGAGCGGTTTTGGGCGTTACCCGATCACTTTTTCTCCACACCCGAGCGGTTTTGAGCGTTACCCGATCACTTTTTCTCCATACCCGAGCAGTTTTAGGCATTACCTACCGGAGGGCATTTTATTGTACATCTGATTTAATCATTTCAAATAATAAGGGCACATTCGTTCCGCGCTGTAACGAATTACAGCCCTCCATTAAAAATGACCAGCTCATTTTCATCTTTTCTTTGTACGGAAGCTCTGAGTTAACTGGAAGAAATTCTGTTAAATATTCTTCTATGGAGCTCGATAAACTTTCCATAAATTCATCAGCTTTTTGCACCTTTTCCGTTGCTACTTCATTGCGCTCATTCCATAGAACATGCTCCAAGTTTGTAGAAAAATAAAATAGCTGATACGGTATTTTTAATCTTTGAATGCTAAAATGATCATTCGCCACAAGAATTTTGGCATTATTCGCCTTCATTTCATTACGTTGCTCGATTTGTTCCTTACGCTTCTCAGATTTCACCAATATTGCCTCTTCTGAGTAATATAAATTTTCTTCAATATCTTCCTTCACCTTGACAAATTCAGGGGCGATAAAGCAACCATCTGCATCTGTAATATGAACGACAGCGGTTAAATCCTTCGCTAAAAACTTATACTTCTCCAAATAGCTCTGAATCACTCGTACAACACTATTTTTAATATTAGGTACTCGTTTATTAGCATCCCACTTCGTTAAAATATCCTCCCTTTGTACATCGAAACGAATCGTAGAATTTGCAAAATGTTCATCTAGATAATCCTCTAAAACAATTTGCTCCGTCTGCCCTTCTACAATGATTAATAGAACCTTTTTAGTCATACTGGACACCCGCTTTTCGAAAAGCACGTTTGATTTTAAAAATCTTCGTTTCCTTATAAACCTCTTCATCCTGTCCACCCAGCTGAATGGCACGTAAATAAACATCTCGAGCATTATTTACCTCTTTAATACCCTTTAGCTGCATATAACGACGATCCTCATTCGTTGTTGTAAACCATAAGTTTTTAATAGCAAGCACCTCTAACACACGTAAATTATGAGACGTGAAAATAAGCTGCCCTTTTCCATCCTCATCAATCACTGTTAACAACTCGCCTAACAAATATTCAAAAACACCAGAATCTAATTCATCAATTACTACACAAGCATTTGGGTTGTTATAAACAGCAATGAGCACACTGAGCACAGAAATAATTTTCAAAATGCCTTCTGATTCTGTCCGAAGTGGTAATTCGCGCTCTCCTCGCTTAGATAAAAATTCAAAACGGATTCCTTTTTCGCCATTATCCATAGTTTGTTTTGTAATCACATTAATATTTATTGTCAAGCCTGGAATAATCGCTGATAATACACGATTACTTTGCTCGATCACTTCACACAACACGTAAAACGCATCCTCTGGCAATAACGCTGAATCCTTCAAATCATAAGAAATAAAACCACGAGTTTTGTCTAGATGAATACTAAATGGCATGATACGCTCTTCAAATAGTGGTGCGATATTTTGATTATTAACGACATGTAAATCACGATTAAAATCTATTGCTAAATTATGAAGCAATTGCATTTCTAACTCTGACAAGCTGTCCTGTAATAATGGTTTTAAATCTTTATGAAAGACAAAGGACGTATATTGTTTTTTTGCTAATTGCTGAATGACAAGTAATTGGATACGCATTTTTTCATTCATATCAGAAAGATTTGCTTTACGTATTTGTAGATCTTCCTCTGTAACATTAACTAGAATCTTCGAGCGCTTCCCTTTCGCGTTTTCTCTGTAAGCTACACGTTCAACTGTTGTGTACAATCTGTTTTCATCCTCTTGTAACTCTACATAATAATTGAGAAAAAATGTGCCTAGTGGATTTTCTACTAGAAACTCGAATTCAATACTTGCCGTATCCTCCCCTGCCATAATTAATCTTTTTTCTTGAGATGGTAATTTAACTTCCGTAATCCAACCAGAGATAAGTGCCTTTAACAAGCCAAATGCATCTACAATCGTTGTTTTCCCGGAGCCATTTTGTCCGTATAACCCTACAACATTTGCCTTAAGAAATGTGTCAAAGTTCACCGCTAATACGATTTCACCATGTCGTACATTTCGTAAATTTTGTATCTTTATTCTTTTGATTTTTATAGTTGTCATTTAACAAAACATCCTTTAAGGCTATTTCCTACTATTATAATTAAAATCGGCATTTTTTATAACAATTTCTATTTTAAAAACTGATATCATTAGCAAATATTCACACATAGTTTAAAGCCTATGACCAATCATAATAGTGAGCATATGTTAGAAAAGAAAAGATGAAGAAAGGTGTGTTTCATTGGTCAATCCTAGATTAACTCCCGAAGATGAAAATATGGATTTTAACATTCCGTATCATCCTAGCATGTCACCTGGTAGTTCCTATCCACCTTCGTATCCAATGCAGCCATATCCATCACAACCATACCCTTCGCGTCCTCCGATGCCATACCCATCACAACCATATCCTTCGCGTCCTTCGATGCCAAATCCATCACAACCATATCCTTCGCGTCCTTCGATGCCATATCCGTCACAACCATATCCTTCGCGTCCTTCGATGCCATATCCATCACAACCATACCCTTCGCGTCCTCCGATGCCATACCCATCACAACCATATCCTTCGCGCCCTCCGATGCCATATCCGTCACAACCATATCCTTCGCGCCCTCCGATGCCATATCCGTCACAACCATATCCTTCGCGCCCTCCGATGCCATATCCAGGCGGGCAATTTCCTAGTTTCCCTGGCTTAAACCCACCAGGAATGTCAGATATGTCACCTGGTATTTTTGGTAATCAAAGCTAAATAACTGCAACAAAAAGGCTATCCACAAGTTCAAATACGAACTAGTGGATAGCCTTTTTATCTATTACACGAAGGGATTTACCCTTCCCCAATAAAATAAAGCTCTGAATTTTTCACCTATATTTTAATCATTTGAAATCAACTTAGATAACGACTCTAAATTACTTTATATTAATATAAAGATAATTTATTGTATAAATATCCACAAAAATAGGAATTTTACAGACTAAAAAACTATTTTTTTAGTTTTAATCCCGAAGATTTAAAGTCGAAATAGTAAGTTCATTGGGTTGTGAACCGTATTTTTTGGCAGTATAGTTGTTTATTGTTAGGGGATGAATGGCTTAATTTACATTCATAATTTTTTGTAAAAAGGAACATGAACTTCCATGATTAATTACATCTGAACTACCAACTGTAACGTTCTCATCTAGTTACATTCGACTATCATACCCGCTATTGTTCCTTTTTTTACCTCAAATATGTTTTGTATATAATTTTAGGAGGAAGAGCATGAAGATAAGCAAGAAACAGCATATGTCCATCAGTAAGAAATTAACGGTCATAATCTTAAGTATCTTATTACTATTTGGATTAGTCACTTTAGGTCTTTCCTATTATATAGTGAGAGAAAGCAATTTTAAAGATATGGATCAATCCCTGTATGAAAAAGGAATGATTCTATCAAAGACTATAGATTTAAAGACATTGCAATCTGTACTGCAGGAACCTAATGCTAGTAACCCAGATGTCCTTCGTTTGACAGAAGAAATGGACGCTATAAACAATAAATCAGATCTTATTACGAATCTTTTTCTCGTTACAGTAGATGGAGAAAAAATAAATGCACCGGTTCTTTCATCTAGCGTACTTAATGTAGGAGCTGAATATAACCAGGATATGATAGAAATGGGTCTATCTTCAGATTTTCTTACAAAGATCAAAGAAGTGTTTGAAACAAAGGAAGCTACAGCTACTGATGTATATAGCGATGAATTTGGTAGCTATAAAACAGGACTTACACCTATTGTAGATGAAGATGGCTCTATCTTGGCTGCTTATGCAATGGACTATGATGTATCAAAGGTAACCGCTAAGGCTATGTCAGAAGTATTATGGACTCTTGTAGTTACAGTTATTTTCTTAATTGGTTCTTCCATTGCGGTTTACTCGCTTTTAAATAGAAAATTGAAACCTCTTCAGCAACTATCCATACAATCTAGAAAGGTAGCGGAAGGTAATTTAGAGCTTGAACCTTTACCTGTATCATCAACAGATGAAGTTGGCCTACTAACGGAAAACTTTAATTTCATGATTGAGAATTTAAGAACCGTTATTAAAAGTGCGACAAATGTTTCTACACACGTTTCAAACTCCGCAAATGTTTTATCGACCAATATGCAGGAAACAACAGATTCTTACAATAGCGTAGCTTCAGCCATGCAAGAGATTGCTGGGGGAGCTGATTTACAAGTACAAAAGGCAAAAGAAAGCGCCATTACAATTGAAGAAATGAGCATTGGCATTCAACGACTTGCCATGACATCAAATCAAATTTCAGAATCCTCTATCCTTACTTCAGAAGAAGCTGAAAAAGGCAATGAATCTACTAATAAATCTGTTGCCCAAATGAATGCCATTAGTAAAGCTGTCAATCAATCAGCGGCATCTGTAAAAATGCTTGGTGAGCATTCAGGTAAAATTGAAGAAATCGTTGGTATTATTACAGGTATCGCTTCCCAAACGAATTTACTAGCATTGAATGCAGCAATTGAAGCTGCTCGCGCTGGAGAAGCTGGAAGTGGCTTCGCTGTTGTAGCAGATGAAGTTCGCAAGCTTGCTGAGCAATCAGAGGCGTCAGCTCGTGAAATTTCCACGCTTATCTCCCATATCCAACATGATACAAATGACTCTGTAAATGTTATGAGACTAGCTGTGGAAGAAGTGGACAATGGTTTAATAATGATTAATGATTCCGAAAAGTCGTTTAGTCAAATTTTAACTTCCATTCATCATGTAACTGGACAAATTCAAGAACTATCTGCAACGATTGAAGAAATGGCTGCGGGTATGGAGGAAGTAACTTCTGCCGTTAAGGATATGGAAAATTTCTCTGAAACTTCGAGAGATAATACAAGAGCAGTAGCCGAAACGTCTGCATCTCAACTTAACACTGTGCATAGAGTCTCCGAAGAAGCTAAAGTGTTGAATGACTTATCCAGTGAATTGTTAAATGTTGTGAATACATTTGAAGTAAAATAAAGTGAAACTTCATTCAGAGGGAGTTTCTTGATCCCTTTGAATGTTAGTAAACCAATCGGGCATTTACTGGCAATTGAATGCCATTTAATCATTTGGTTTACCTTTGCTTACTGCCAGTTATATCCGAGATAAAAATGAAAGGAGCTGTCCTATAAGTAGAATTAAGTCATTTTGTTCTTGGTCATGCTGCTACTTACTTGTAGGTTTTGAGCAGTTTATGAAATTGACTATTAAATTCTGCTTATCGAGAGTCTTATAAGACAGCTCTCCTTTCTAAAAATAGGAGTTGTTATAATTGAATATAAAACAAGAACTAGATTTAATTACACCACTTTCTAAAACGAAACTACCGGAACAACAAATGCTCCCATCTGATCGTACACAACTGTTAAATGAGGAGGATTTGTTAGTATACCAGGCATTAAATCGAACAAATGCGCATTATGAAAAGAACAAAACAATACCTGAAGTATTTTATCAAGCAGCGAATCAGTTTGCTGACCGCATCGCATTATCATTTAATGGCGGCATGATGACATATCGTCAGCTAAATGAACAATCTAATCAAATTGCTCATCTGTTAATTGCCAATGGTTTACAAAAAGGCGATTATGTAGCGATTGTCATGGAACGAAGTAAAGAAACAGTAGTTGCTTTACTTGGCGTTTTAAAAGCAGGAGGTATATACGTCCCTATTGATCCTAGCTATCCGAAAGAACGTTGTCATTTCCTTTTGAATGATACAGGTGCCTCATTCATATTTACAAAAGATGAATATACTCAACTGATCAATGAATTAATGCATAATGATTCCCTATCTCGAACCGTTTTTCCAATGAATCAGATGGAGAGAAGCTTTCCAATAGAAAATATTCACATCGACCTCCATCCAACCGATTTAGCCTATATTATTTATACATCAGGGTCGACAGGCCAACCAAAGGGCGTCATGCTCAAGCATGAAGCTGTTATTAACTTGATTACAGATAATCAAAGAATCTACCAAGCAACGAAAACCGACGTTTTTTCTCAATTTATCTCCTACAGTTTTGACCCATCTGTTACGGAAACATTTACAGCTTTCTTTTCAGGTGCAAGATTACATCTGTTAACAAGCATCGAACGTATATCCATTGAGGCATTCGCTGATATGATTGAACGGGAACAAATAACGACTGCTACCGTGCCAAATGCATTTTTTACACAGCTTGCTACACACCTCCCTCTAGAATACCTTGGAAAATTATCTTCACTTAACTATTTGTCAGTTGGCGGAGAAGCTCTTATGCCTACTGTCGTACAAAGGTGGCAAGAAAAATTCGGTACAACAACTGAGATTATTAATGTTTATGGACCGACTGAGTGTACCGTGCTGTCCTCCTATTACAGGGTAAAAGATGAACTAAAAGGCAATCAGGCAAGTATTCCTATAGGTAAGCCAATTGCTAATTATGAGATGTATATTATGAATAAGGATGGTCAGCTTTGTCCTATTAATGAAATAGGAGAATTATGTATTGCAGGTGCTGGCCTAGCTGCAGGCTACTTAAATCAACCAGAAAAAACCGCCGAAGCATTTATCCCCCATTTGTTTAAGTCAAATGAACGGATGTATCGAACAGGTGATTTAGTTCGACTATTGCCAAGTGGCGTTATTGAATTTGTCGGGCGTAAAGATTCCCAAATCAAAGTAAGGGGTTTTCGTATTGAGCTTGGGGAGATTGAAACGGTATTAAGCAAACATCCTAACATTCAAGAAACCATTATTCTTGCGAAGAAAATGACAGATGGCAATAA
This sequence comes from Lysinibacillus sp. G4S2, assembly GCF_030348505.1. Lineage (NCBI taxonomy): Bacteria > Bacillati > Bacillota > Bacilli > Caryophanales > Bacillaceae > Lysinibacillus > Lysinibacillus sp. G4S2. Next base: position 4,934,514 of record NZ_JAUCFJ010000002.1, read on the forward strand.
TAGCTTATCTGCCTACTACACTGTATCGGGAGGTAGTCAGGTAGAGCAAGCATCTATTAGAGATTATTTGGCACGCAATCTACCTGATTATATGGTTCCTGAACGTTTCTTTGAATTACAAGACATGCCATTGTCTCCAACAGGCAAAATTGATCGTAAACAATTAGCTACAATGGAGCTAACTCCATCTCTCGACAGTCCATATGATGCTCCCGAAAACGACATCCAACAATTGTTAGCAAATGCTTGGGAGTATGTACTTGGTATTGAGCGTGTAGGAATTCATGATAATTTCTTTCACATTGGTGGACATTCTCTAAAAGTGCTTGAAATTCTTGTACAAGTGAAAAAGCATGTTCCATTTTTAAAAATTCAAGATTTCTTCCAGCATCAAACTATTGCAGAGCTTGACCATTATATTAGTAACTATCGACCTGAGGTGCATGATCATCAAGAGCGGACAACTAATTTAATTTCGAAGGAACTAATGGAGCCTAATGCCCTACCAGTCTCTCAAGCGGTAAAACCTTTACCTATGAATACGGTTTTGTTAACAGGGGCCACTGGCTATTTAGGAAGTCATGTATTATATGAGCTATTAATGAAAACAAATGCACATATCTACTGTCTAATTCGACCAAGTGCACATACATCACTTAAAGAAAAGCTAATGGATAGTATGCTATTTTATTTCGAAAAGGATATCGATGTCCTTATGGAAAATCGAGTAACAGTTATTCAAGGCGATTTGGGAAAACATGCACTTAATTTATCCGTGAAGGATGAGCAGGCAATTGTTGCAGAAATTGATGCAATTATTCACTGCGGAGCAGATGTAAGGCATTTCGGCGCAGCAGATCATTTTAATGATGTAAACGTTGAAGGCACTAAATATTTGCTTGAACTCGCAAAACAGAAACAAGGTGTCCATTTCCACTATGTATCAACAATGGGGATTCCAGAGGAGCTTGCCGCACATCAATGGGGGCCCAATGAAGCACAAGGCAACTTTAATTATGATAGTAAACTCGAGAATGTTTATACGCAAAGTAAGCTAAAGGCTGAAAATCTTGTTCGAAATGCTATAAATGATCAGATACCAATTTCAATCTATCGTGTTGGAAATTTAACCTGCCATTCCGACACAGGGAAATTCCAACGCAATATAGACGATAATGCTTTTTACCGAATGATTAAATCTATGCTTTACTTAGGTAAAACACCAACTGCTAATTGGCATGTTGATTTTACACCGATCAATTATGCAAGCCAAGCATTAGTTGCTCTAGCTTGTCAGCCAACATCAAACGGACATATATTCCACCTATGTAATCCTGTTCCTCTACCTTATCTAGAGTTTATCAAGATAATGAAGGAACTTGACTATGACTTAGACATTGTCACTGCACAGGAGTATACGGACTGGCTATTAAATGGCGAGCATTCTGAAGAAGTTCAAGAATATTTATCTTTAGCAATTGCACAGCTTGAAGGTGATGGAGCAAGTGATTCACCGTTTTTATTTAATAGCAATAAAACACAGGAATTTTTAGCGAGTTCTACTATTACATGCGCAGTACCTAATGCAGCGTTCATTCAAAATATGATTGATTATGGCGTTGAAATAGGCTATTTTCCTGAGCCTAAGGCAGTCGCAGTTCGATAATGCCAAAATTTAATGGCGTACATGTATTTGCACTTCCAATGGGTTCACAATTAGAAAAATCCGAATGGGATATGTTTTTCATTCATCTTCCATATAATGATCAGCAAAGGATATTAAAATACATCCATTGGCAGGATCGGCAAAGAGCATTGCTTGGAAATGTTCTTATTAGATGGTCAATCCAACACTTAACCGATGCTCGGCATATCCAAATTACTCGAAATGAGCATGGACGCCCCTATGTTATAGAAAACGATAGTTGGACAGGCGATTTTAATCTTGCTCATTCTGGAGAGTGGATCGTTATAGCACTAACGAATGAAGGTCGTGTAGGGATTGATGTTGAAAAAATAAAGCATGTGACTGAAGATGCCATGCAATATGCAATGTCACAGGCTGAGTTGACAACAATACGTCAACAATCCGAACTAAAACAATTACATTTATTTTATGAATTTTGGACAATGAAGGAAGCCCTCTATAAAACAAGTCTATTGCCAAACACCGCTCCACATTTGCTGAATACAATTGAAATAAAAGACAAGTATCAAGACATTCAGACACAAGTAATGTATATCGATCAATTACATCCTGTGTCCATTTGTTGGAACAGTGAGGAATCACATGTGAATTTCACTATATTGAACATGCAGCAGCTTATAGTGCATTTACAATCATAGAAAAAATAGTAGTACAACCTGAGTTTCGGTTTGTACTACTATTTTTTAATTACTTCGTTTTATTCAGGCAGTTGAAGTTTCCCACTGCTATATAAATTTCGTAAACAATTTTGTGCGTCAACATCACCTTGATGTGATGCGAGGCGATACCATTTAGCTGCCATTTCATAATTTTGCTGTACACCATATCCATTTTCATAAAAACCGCCTAAATTAAATTGTGCTACTACATTTTCCTGATGTGCAGCAAGGCGATACCACCTTACCGCTTCTTTATAATCTTGTTTAACACCTAGCCCATGATTATAAAAATAACCAATACTACATTGTGCATTACTGTGTCCTTGATCAGCAGCTACAATATACCATTTAAGAGCCAATTCGTAGTTTTGCTCTACACCTTCACCGTTCTCATATAACTTTCCAATATTATGGTGCGCATAAACATAACCTTGTATTGCAGATTTTTTATACCAATACATTGCCTTTTGATAATCTACTTGTCCATCCAATCCTATATCAAACGCATATGCTAAACAAAACTGACCTCTTTCATTACCAGCTTCAGCCGCCAAAAGATACCATTTCATTGCTTCATGATAGTTCTGTTCAACACCTAGTCCATCTTCATATAAGTCAGCAATATCAAGCCTTGCGAAATTATTACCTTGTAACGCCGCTTGACGAAACCAAGATAAAGCTTTTTTATAGTTTACTGGCTCTCCTACACCATTTTTTAGCATGTAGCCAAGACTGTACTGTGCCTCATCATTCCCTTGCATGGCTGCTCTTTTATACCATTTTGAGGCTTTCTCAAAGTTTCTTGAAACACCTTTGCCATAATAATATAATTCCCCAAGACGGAATTGTGATTTAGCATAATTATTTTTAGCTGCTTTTTTATACCATTTTTTTGCACTTTCATAATTTTGCTCAAAGCCAAATCCTTCTTCATAGATAAAGCCAATCATATGCTGAGCATCTGATACACCCGCTTTAGCTGCACGTTTAAACCAGCGCATAGCTCGATTATAATTGACTTTTACACTTTCTCCATTAAAATACATGGTACCAACTTTATGAGCAGCAACCGTATTTCCTTGTTTAGCTGCCATCAAATATAAGGTAAACGCTTCTTTTAAATTACGTTGAACTCCTACTCCTTCATAAAAAAGATTACCTAATGCGCAAACGGCATTTAAGTCACCAGCTTTCGATGCTAAGCGGAACCATTTCATCGCTTTCGTTACATCATTATTTAAATCTGTTTCAGAGCAATAAAATTTCCCTAGCTCATATAGTGCCTGAGCATCATGTTCCTCTATCGCTATTTTATACATACCTAATAACCATCGATAATCTTCTTCTGGAAGCATCTGCATTTCATCCTCAGTACAGTCAACTGTGATAGTTGCTTCTACAATATCTAAAAAATCAGCAACTACAGCAGACATACTAATTGATGGAACAGTAGATAAATTATCAATTAAATCAGCAAGTAACCTCGTCTTCAAAGGTAACTCTTCAAAGGAATATAGTTGTGTCCCATTTTTTAGGTGATTGAGTATTCTCTTCATTGCTTCAAGATCATTTTTTGTGCTTATCTCATTGTTTAATATGCTTACTATTTCTTCAAATTCAAAAGCTACTTTCGAGTGAGAATACCATTCTTTATGTAATAATTGTAGACGTATTTTATTAGAAAAAACGATATCTTCCTTATCTCTAGCTAATATCGTTAGTAAAACGTCGTCTGCTTTAGAAAGTCGTTCTGCAAGATATAATTCTTTCAATGCTGGTAAAGCTCTCACATCTCCACCTTCATCAGCAAGCATATACAGTGCCTGAGCTCTTTCATATGCTCCTTGCTTCTCCAAGTGTTGTGCAAGCTTATATTCAGCGTTTGCATGACGCCACAGTGTTGCGTATTCATACCATTTAGCCGCTCTTTCTTCATTACCTAGCTTCGCTTCGTACTCGCCAAGTTCATATTGAGCCTCAGCATTATCATATAGTGTAGCTTCAATATAATTCTCTACTAAGTATTCAATTTCCTCAGCAAAAAATCGGTTATCTTTTTCTACTTTAGTTGCTTCTGCTTCCCTAAACCATTTCAACACTATATTTAAATCATCTTGAATTATTGGCAGTATATCCTCGTCAATCGGAAAAATCTCTATTAATTGCCGAATTTTCAACTCTATATCCATCGACAATGTTTCTACTATTATCTCTTCCTTCATCAGTTCATGGATACAGTTGAATTCCTCTATATCGATATTCAAATTCTGTACATGACTCTGCACCAGTTCATATAAACAATTGCGCATGTCTAAAAAATGTTCTTCGTGCTCTAATCTTTCTAATATTTTTAAGTCCATAAGCATCATACATAACCTCCTTGAAAGACAATCATCTGAATAGTATATATCATATTTTACTTTATATTAATGAATTATCAAAAAATACCTTAAAAAGTAATATGTAGGGTCATTTGCTATCCTTATCAGCGATTGTTGGGGGTTTATCAGCGATTTCCCTACTTTTATCAGCGGTTGTCAGGGGTTTATCAGCGATTTCTATACTTTTATCAGCGGTTGTCAGGGGTTTATCAGCGGTTTCGTTACTTTTATCAGCGATTGTTAGGGGTTTATCAGCGGTTTCTATACTTTTATCAGCGATTTTCGAGGGTTTATCAGCGGTTTCTATACTTTTATCAGCGATGTCAGGGGTTTATCAGCGGTTTCGTTACTTTTATCAGCGGTTGCCGGAGTTTATCAGCGATTTCGTTACTTTTATCAGCGATTGTCGGGGGTTTATCAGCGATTTCGTTACTTTTATCAGCGATTGTCGGGGTTTATCAGCGATTTCGTTACTTTTATCAGCGATTGTCGGGGGTTTATCAGCGATTTCGTTACTTTTATCAGCGATTGTCGGGGTTTATCAGCGATTTTGTTACTTTTTATCAGCATTGTCTGGGTTTATCAGCGATTTCGTTACTTTTATCAGCGATTGTCGGGGTTTATCAGCGATTTCGTTACTTTTATCAGCGATTGATTCGGGGGTTTATCAGCGATTTCGTTACTTTTATCAGCGATTGTCGGGGGTTTATCAGCGATTTCTATACTTTTATCAGCGATTGTCCTTGTTCTAACAGCGTTTCATTGAAAAAACCACTTCTCAAATGTGAGAAGTGGTTCTTTATAAGGCATTCTATTGGCTGGAGCCGTAAATTACATCATGCCGCCCATACCAGACATATCTGGCATAGCTGGAGCCGCTTCTGGAATATCCGCTACTACTGCTTCTGAATAGCTTTGCTACAGAGGCTGCGTTTTGTAGAGTTAAACATGTTACTTTTGCAGTTCTATCAAGCTTTTAAGCCAGTTATTCTTTCCATAATTATTTACTACTTCCCAATTCAATTTTCATTGTCAATCAATTGAATATAATGGTCTGTAGATACATCTATATTAATAATGTTCCATATAGTAAAAAAGTTAAATAAAATGTAAAATAAATCTATAATTATTAATAATTATAATATGATCACGATTTAAAGGAAGGGTTATATTTTGAGAATTAAGCACAATAGTTCAGCACTGAATACTAACAACAAACTTAAAATTAATAGAGATAAAGCTACCAAAAGTTTAGAAAAATTATCATCAGGTTACAAAATTAATCGTGCTGGTGATGATGCCGCTGGTTTAGCTATTTCGGAAAAAATGAGAGGTCAAATCCGCGGACTCGATATGGCATCAAAGAATATACAAGATGGTATTTCGTTAGTTCAAACAGCGGATGGTGGGCTTCAAGAAATAACAGAAATTATACAAAGACAAAGGGAACTAATAGTTCAAGGTAGTAACGATACAAATACAGATAAGGATAAACAAATAATTGAAAAAGAAATAAACCAACTTACTGAAGAACTTAATCGAATCGCTAACCAAACCGAAATTAATACAATTAATTTATTGGCACGAACTGATTATCAAGTATTAGCAGACCGTTCTGGACAAACAGTCAATGTAACTACAACAGGTCCATTTCCTTACAAAGTTATCAATAATAATACTTATACTTACTTTCTGCCAAAAGGTACTACTGAAATACCTATATCAGTTCAATCTAATACGATTACTACTAATGATGATCACTCTAATAACGATACTAGTATGTCGATCATTACACTTCCAGATGGAAGTCAAGGATTTAATGATTATGAAAAAAATGAACATATTCATACAGAAACAACTACGATATATGATAAATCTACTGGTAGGACACTTTTTCATGACCCTAGATTTACAGAGCTTGATATCACCAAGAATAGCAAGATAGACAGTGTATCTTTCGGTACAAGTCTAACTCCTACTGGAATACTAAATGGAGAGTATCCAGATTTCGGGATGGTTGATGACCGTACAATTTACATCGAAATTAATGGTGTACAGCAATCACTAAAGGATTTTACCTTAATAAGTTCTAGTATTAATGGAAACTCCATTTCTGCAGTTTATAGTAAGGATGGTATTGAAGTTGAAAAGCTTATATCAACAGATGGCGTATCTTTTAAAGCAGAATTTAAAGTTAAAAATAATTCAGGGAATAATGATTCACAAATAAATATTAGTACAAATTATTCCTCCAAGTTCGCGGCATTTTATTCCATTTCTTCAAAGTCAGGAGTTCCAATCGGTCAAACAGCCTCAGATACTGAAATACCTGACTCAGGAACGGTTTTTGAATTATCAAATGGTTTAGTTGATTATAATTTTTCATTTCTAAGCGGCGGAAGTTATGTAAAACCTAATTCATTAACAACAGGAGATACATTATTAACTTCTTTAAATCCCATAATACCTTCTTGGGGAAGTAATGATTTTGATAACGGGGATACTCTAGAATTTGGCATCGAATTAAATGGTTTTAATTTTAAAAAGGACATATATTTACTTACAGATAAAGAAACGAGTACAATTGATTCTATCGTTGAAACAGTTACAACTACTATTAAGGATATTGACTATATACCTCGAAAACTCGTCATACAAATGGGCGCTAATGAAAATCAGCATAGTTCTATTCCATTATTCAGTGTAAAGCCTGACGAATTGGGGATAAATAATATAGGACTTCTTCCTCCAAATACTCCTGATGAGTCCCTATCTAAATTAGACAAAGGTTTAGAAAAAGTCACGAATTACAGATCTACATATGGTGCGATACAAAATCGACTCGAGAATGCATATAATTTTGTAGTCAATACATCTGAGAATCTTCAAGCTGCTGAATCACGCATCCGTGACACTGACATGGCGAAAGAAATGATGAAATTTACAAAAGATAATATACTAATCCAAGCTGCTCAAACAATGTTAGCACAATCAAATAAACAACCTGAAGTCGTTTTACAATTACTTCAATAAAAAGAAGGCTAATACGGTAGTGACCCCTTAAAGTTAGAGTTATATTTATGCAGCTAATCGGCTGGCACGAGTTCGGTATTTTACCGGCTCATGCCGGCCAGTTTTTGTTTAATTCGATCGTTATTATAGTAATCAATATACTTCTCTATTTTCGCTTCATAGGAGATTAATTCTTCTCCGTAATACATTTCTTGTTTGAGCTTGGCTATATTTCGCCATGCAAAAACACCCCAAAAGTTAGATTTGTTACTCTAACTTTTGGGGTGCAGCACCTACTTAGCAGTCTTCTTTTGTTATTTATAAAGTTCCTGATAGAAGATGAATTATACTGTTAATAGCTTCTTTTGATGAGGAAGTAGCTATCGCTTGTAGTTTTAAATGTTCACTTCCGTTGTATTCTTACATCATTTGTCTGCAATAAAGCCTTCATTGGTAAACTTTAAAAGCGTAAAAAAACCACCTCTCATCATATGTTAGAAATGATGAGAAGTGGTAATTGCTTTGTATTTTAATTGTGAGTAACACTACTTCATAAAAAGAAGTGTTGCAACGTGGATTTCAAGGCTCTCTAAAGGCGAAATCATCAACCTTCAAAAGCTGTGTAAACCCTTGTCACACAAGGATTACATCATTCCTGGCATGCCGCCCATACCAGACATATCTGGCATTGCTGATGCTGGTTCTGGAATGTCTGCTACTACTGCTTCTGTTGTTAAGAATAGAGCTGCGACAGATGCTGCGTTTTGTAGCGCTGAGCGAGTTACTTTCGCTGGGTCTACTACGCCCGCTTCCATCATGTTTACCCATTCGCCTGTTGCAGCGTTGAAGCCTACACCGATTTCTTCGCGTTTTAGGCGATCTACGATGATTGAGCCTTCAAGACCAGCGTTGTTAGCGATTTGACGAACTGGCTCTTCTAAAGCACGTAGCACAATTTTCACACCAGTTGCTACGTCGCCTTCTTCTACATCCGCAACTTTTTCAACTGCTGCATATACGTTAAGAAGTGCAGTACCACCACCTGATACAATACCTTCTTCAACTGCTGCACGAGTTGAGTTAAGAGCGTCTTCAATGCGAAGTTTGCGTTCTTTTAGTTCTGTTTCTGTTGCAGCACCAACTTTGATTACTGCTACACCACCTGCTAATTTTGCAAGGCGTTCTTGTAATTTTTCTTTATCGAATTCTGAAGTTGTTTCAGCAAGCTGAGCACGGATTTGACCAATGCGACCTTCGATTGCATCTGCACCGCCAACGCCTTCTACGATTGTTGTATTGTCTTTTGTCACAACAACTTTCGCAGCGCGACCAAGTGATGTAATATCAGCTGATTTAAGGTCTAAGCCTAATTCTTCTGTAATTACTTGACCACCTGTTAGAATTGCGATATCTTCTAGCATTGCTTTACGACGGTCACCAAATCCTGGAGCTTTAACTGCTACAGCATTGAATGTACCACGAAGTTTGTTCACTACAAGTGTTGCAAGAGCTTCACCTTCAACATCTTCAGCGATGATTAACAGTGGACGACCTTGTTGTACCACTTGCTCTAATAATGGTAATACTTCTTGGATGTTTGTAATTTTTTTATCTGTAATTAAAATGTATGGGTTGTCTAGTACCGCTTCCATTTTATCTGTATCTGTTACCATATAGTGTGATGCATAACCACGGTCGAATTGCATACCTTCAACTACATCTAGCTCAGTTGTGAAGCCTTTAGATTCTTCAATTGTGATAACACCATCGTTACCTACACGTTCCATTGCTTCTGCAATTAATTGACCTACTTCATCATCAGCAGCAGAGATTGCCGCAACTTGTGCGATTTCTTCTTTATTGCTTACTGGGCGAGAAATAGCGTGTAATTCTGTAAGTGCTGCTGCAACTGCTTTGTCGATCCCTTTACGAATTCCTACAGGGTTTGCACCAGCTGTTACGTTTTTCAAGCCTTCACGAATAATTGCTTGCGCTAACACTGTTGCAGTTGTTGTACCGTCACCAGCAATTTCGTTTGTTTTAGAAGCAACTTCTGCGACTAATTTTGCACCCATGTTTTCGAATGGGTTTTCTAGTTCGATTTCTTTTGCAATTGTTACACCATCATTTGTAATAAGTGGTGAACCGAATTTTTTTTCTAAAACTACATTACGACCTTTAGGCCCTAAAGTAATCTTTACCGCGTTTGCTAATTTATCTACACCTTGTAGCATTAATGAACGAGCGTCTTCTGAGAATTTAATATCTTTTGCCATTTGAATTTACCCTCCTGAAATGGAATATTCGTTAAGCTTTATAAATATATTTTTATATCAATTTCGCCACAGTGTCATGACAAACACTGAAGGCATTAACCTTTATGCAAGCTGATTTAAGTTATTCGATAATTGCAAGAATATCGCTTTCGCGTAAAATTAGGTATTCATTACCTTCATATTTAACTTCTGTACCAGAGTATTTTGAGAAAATAATGCGGTCGTCAACTTTAACGTCAAGCTCTACACGTTGTCCGTTCTCTAATATACGACCCGTCCCAACTGCTACAACTTTACCTTCTTGCGGTTTTTCTTTTGCAGAGTCTGGCAGTACAATACCGAATGCAGATTTTTCTTCTACCTCGATTAGTTCGATTACAATACGATCTCCTAGTGGTCTTAACAAGTGAAACAACCTCCTATTAATAAAATATATGTTGATACTTTATTAGCACTCTATCCAGCCGAGTGCTAACACAATTATTATGATAATCAATCACACTTTCTTTTGCAAGTCAGAACTACGAAAAATTTTGTTTTCTTTCCATATTCCTCTACAATAGAGAGGTAGCATAATGAATGGAAAGGATTTTGACGTTGACTACTTCTCAAAAAATAGATAAACATAAAAAAACAGCCCTTTATGTTTTACTAATTTATATTCTCATGCAGATATCAGGCAAATGGCTGTTAAGACCGTTTCACAAGCTTGTTATGAGCATAACCGGTTTACCCCATGAGCAAGCCGCTCCGCTTACGCAAGGCTGGTATATCGCACTTAGCTTTGCTATTGCATTAATTTTATGTTTGATCCTAACATCACGCGATAAAGCGTTTTGGGATATTTATAAAGGAAAGAAAGAAACTATACCACTCACAATTGTGTGGGGAATTATTGGTTTCTTCTTAGTTTTCTTTGGTCAAATGATTGGCGCGTCTATAGAAATGTATGTCTTCGGTATCCAAGGTGGGTCAGAAAACACAGCTGATATTGTAACTATTGCGAAAGGCGCTCCTATTGCAATACTAGCAATTGTCGTGTTTGGACCAATTTTAGAAGAGTTTGTCTTCCGTCGTGTTATTTTTGGATCGCTTGTCCAAACAACTAATTTTTGGGTAGCCGCAATCGTAAGTGCCATTTTCTTCGGACTTATTCATTTCGACTTCTCACATATTTTACTTTATACAATTTGTGGATTGATTTTTGCCTTCTTATATCACAAAACAAAACGCATTTGGACGTCCATTATCGCCCATATTATGCTTAATGGTTTTGTGACACTTGTACAAGTGTATGCAGAACCAATCCAAAAGTTGCTTGAAGAACTAGAAAAAATGCAATAAAAATCAGTGGGAAACAAGTTTATCAAGACCTAAATTAAAAAAAGATAAATAAATTAAAGGAGATTACATATTTTATATGACTAATATGTAATCTCCTTTCTTATTCCACAATCGCGCCCGATTGTGGAAGATCTTAATTTATTAAATTCAACATAAAATAGCTCATTATTTCATTTGTGAATATACTTTCTTTCTAATAAAGATACCTTTTTGGTAATAATTAGCCATAATACGAATAAATAATAAATGATAATTGTTGCTATTCCACTATAAATCACCGAAATTGAAGTTGGTCCCCATACTTTAATATACTCCCAATTCATATTGAATATTTTAGGAGCCACCATCACAAGTATTAAAATCACAGCTACAAACAGTGAATGGAACACAAATAGAAAAATTCTCTTCCCTTTCAACAATGCCCAAGCTCGTTGTTTTCTTTTAAACTTCCATAAGTTTCTTAGCAATAAAATACTAAAAATTATCCCTAGACAGCCAATAATAATACAGAGAATCGTTAAGACTTTATCCACCTCTTGATATCCGTCAGTATGATCCAAGTTAACATTATTTCCTTCCCATAAATCCATAACGCTTTTACCTATTGCTGTTGTAAAGGTTGTATCCATATTGGATAAAATGGCTACCCCTATTTGTTCATCAGGTTGCATGATGAAATAAGAAGAAAACGTTGGATTTGCCCCATCGTGCCATATGTATCGTTTGTCATTCTTTTCTTCAACTCTCCACCCACTTGCATAATAGGTGTCTTGAAGGATAGGCTCTACGGATTGATCAGGGATGTGCGATTGTTCGATTGTTTGTTTACTAATCGTATCGTTTTGGATGGCTCCTAACTGTAGGTTTAGCCATTTTGCGATATCGTTTGTATTGCTGACAATATAACCAGCAGGTATATTTCCTCGATAAATAGGCGGTGTATATTCTTGCTCTCTCATGAATCCTATTTTATAACCAGTTGCCAACTCATCAGACTGAACTTGATGTAAGCCAACATAGGAATCCTTCATTCCGATTTGTTCTAATAATTGTTCTTTTATATACAAGTCATATGACTGTTTTGAAACATTCTCAATGACTAGCCCCAAAACGTCATAATTGATGGTAGCGTATTCAAATGAGCTACCTGGTTTACGATTCAAAGGCTGATCAAGCAGGGTTCTTACTGTTAATTCAAGTGCGTTCTCGGCGTTACTTTCAGGAATATGTACAATGGTGTTCGAAGCAATCCCGCTGGTTTGATGAAGCAATTGATTTATTGTAATGGTCTGTGGTTCTCCTTCATATTCTAACTCCAGCCATGGGATGTATTTTCGTACATCATCAGTTCGTTTTAATAATCCTTCTTTTTCTAATTGTAAAATGGCTAGACCTATAAATGCTTTTGATGTTGATGCTAGTTCAAATAATGTTTGGGAAGTAACAGGGATTTTCTCCTTTACATCTGCGTACCCGAAACCTTTTTGATAAACTGTTTTTCCCTTCTCTACAATAACTACCGATATTCCAGGAATTTGACTAATTTCCATTTGTTCTTCAACAAATTGTTCAATCTTATGAATTTTATCATTTGAGTCTGCATAAGCTATTGGAATCAAAGTATTTAGTCCTAGAATTATAGCGACCATTAGAATTATTTTTCCCATCTTTTTCTCTACTCCTTTCTATAGGTGAAATCGATCGAGATATTTCTATAATTAACCTATAATAACATAATTATCTCACGCTGGAATTAATATCTCGTTAAGATTGTTAAAATGTCCAATGGGATAAAGACCGCTCTTTTACAATTCAATTAAACTGGCCGTTTAAGTGCAAAACTTTACAATCACTTCTGTATTTATAAGATAAATATCCAATTTTCTTATATATGATGTTATAGTGATAGGTAAGCCTTTGACGTTATCTCCAGCTTTTCCCCCACTTCACACCGTACATGCGACTTTCACCGCATACGGCGTTCCAATTAATTCAATTCATTCGATTTTTATGTAAGGAAAAGATGTAATGTGGAATTAGATTGCTTCGTTCAGACATTGCTCACGCAATTCATTTACTTTTTTTAGTTGCTTTTTATCTAGATGAAGTACTTTCAAGAGTACTTTTATTTTCTCAAGGTCTTTAAGATGGGTTAGTCGATGAATTGATTCATTGACAATAATTAAATTACCGTAGGAATCATCTTGCAATAAATAATATGGAGTTTTGTGGTGACAGTGCCAGTCATCAAAGCTAAGTTCAACCCCAGTTACAGCACATTTACCATATTGCGCAATAAATCGACTAATACGATTATCGTTATACTCAATGGAGCGTTGAGGAATGAACTGTTGCATCACAGTAATAAGCGTTTGTTTATTAATAGCTTTCAAACTATGATGAATTTTATTTCTACCTTCGGTAGTATAATTACAGATGGTTTGTGAGAAGTTTAGGTTTATTCGGCAACGTTGGGCATGAATTGGAGCGAGTGCCATTTCTTTAATTTTATAAATCTTGCATTCGTATCTGTTATACCTTTTCAGTAAGGATTTCGTGAAGTCTTGAAGCGTCGCTTCTTTTCTAATGCCTTTTAAACGATTGTGTAACGTTCTATGAATACGATGGTTCAGCTCAGTTAAATCATCTGTAATGTGCGACGCTACGGCGTAATAGTTTTGGATACCCATGACAACCGTATTAAATCGCCAAACATTTTGAATACATTGATGTTTTTGTATTGTCTTAACCGCTTTTTTCAGTTTTATTTGTGCATTGTTTAAAGCCTTCTTCGTCATATGTGAATGCGCAACATATAGGGTACGCTTCGCTGTTTTCTTATAATGGGCTTTAATACGGAAGCCTAGAAATTCGGAAGAATTTTTCTTTAGATTCACAACTTTCGATTTCTCATCGCTAATTTCTAGATGCAAACGTGTAGAGAGGAAATCTTTAACTGCATGGAACATTCGTATTGCTTGAGAACGTGTTCGACAAAGAATTTTAAAGTCATCTGCGTACCTCACGATATAGCAATGCTTTAAATTCGTTTTCTTTAACGCTTGATTCTTACTCATTTTGTTTTTGTAAGCTCTCTCCGTTTCATAGCTTTCCCATTGATTACTAACCCACCAATCAAGTTCATTTAATACGACGTTTGATAGGAGTGGGGATAGTATCCCACCTTGCGGTGTTCCTTTCGATGGAAAACCTTCACCTATGATTTCCGCTTTTAAAAGACGCGAAATAATCGAAAGAAGGGCTTTGTCTCGAATGCCTATTGTCCACATTTGTTTGAGCAGTTTTCCATGATTTACGTTGTCAAAGAATCCTTTTATATCAACGTCTACACAATGATATAAACACGCTCGATTTATCAATGTTTCAAAACGTGCCTTAGCATGATGTGTACTACGGTTGGGTCTGAATCCATAGCTATGCTTATAGAATCTTGCTTCACAAATTGGTTCTAATACTTGTAAAATACACTGTTGAAATAACCTATCCCAAATTGTCGGAATACCTAGCGGTCGTGTTTTCCCATTTGCCTTTGGAATAAAAACACGTCGTACTGCTTGTGGGCGATAGTGTGTAAACATCTTTTGTATCGTTGATACAACTTTGGATACTTTTAATTGTTTAATATCTTCAATTGTTTGACCATCAAACCCAGCCGTTTTACTACCCGTATTTTTCTTGATATTACGGTACGCTAATTGAATGTTTTCACGCGATTGCATTATATCTAATAAATCATAAAAATTTTGACCATCAACACTGCGAGCATATAGCAAATCAAATTGTTTTTGCATGTCATAGTACTCGTTATGTCTCAGTTTCTTTCGTTTTAACAAGTCGGTGGCTCCTTTTGGAGCTGAACCTCTATTAGTCTCACGAGAACCTTATTAATCGTTGAAGAACTGCCTTTCATGGTGAATAAATCTTGTATTAATCTAGTGGCGATCCCTCCATGTTCATTACACACTTCACCGGTACTGTGCCACCACTTTCACTGATATAAAGAAAAGTTATATATTCGCTAATCTCACGATTATTTTCCTTTCCAACGTCTCATCGAGAGTAAGCTCTCCACGTTATCAGCTTACCACGTTGAATATTAACTATTATGGAACAAACTTAGGTGCCTTCTATGAGCCTGTTAGCATTGCATGTGCCTGTAACACAAGATGGACTTTTATATTGTTGATTCTTACTCATCCACAACTAACCTCACATTTAGTGATATACACATTTCTATGTATTGCCATTCTAGACCCGTACATTCAGAGGTTCGCCAGCAATATAGTTTATTAACCTATTATGTTGCATTCTCACCATATTTGTTCAACCCAAGCACCATGATTTACACCACCCCATCGGGTAGGCTTTCGTCAGCCGAACTGTTACGGTAAATTCTCACGCCTATTAGCCGAGCTTATAACACGCTTTCCCTTACTAAATAACGTGCTATTCGACGCAGGGGGAGCCTTTCTGAGCGTTACCTCATCATTCGGCTCCTTGATAATATCCTTCAATTTAAATCGTAAATTGCCTGACCTTTATCAAGATTGTGTTATCCACATCTCATTTGAGCCAGGAACGTGTCGCACCAACAATCTGGCCCGATTGTTGAAGAAGGAGAACAACGTTCTCCTATTGACTATAACTTCTTATATACGTCTGCGTAAGCTACCTTCAGTTGCTCTCTTAATTGCTTGTTTTCATCTTCCCTTTGGTTTATCTTCAGGAAAAATTAATAATCGCACATTAGCTTCGGGAGCCATATCGTACTCATACCGTTGAATATCTTCAAGAAATCTTTGTAAATGAGACAGCGATTTTATAATATAATGTGCAGGGTGAGCGTCACGTCTTTTTAAATTATTTTTAGCGTATTCATGTAAATGTTCGATGTACTTCTCAATATGTGCTCTTTTTAGAGGCTTTAAGTCTTTCCATGTTGTTTCCAATGAAAATATAAACTTAAAAAACCCTGGTATACATTTTAGATAACTCCGTGCTGTCCCCGTAGAAAACCTGTTTTTGTTGATCAATCGTTGCTTAAAATATTTTTTAACTTGTTCACGAACCTTTTCGTCAATCTTTGAAAAGTCGAGGAAATAAGCAGATTCGCTTTTGTTGTAATCAATACCATATCTCTTATGTAAAGTACGAACATCCCATTTGTCTTTTTTCCATTCTTCACGTTTATCGGTGAATTTGAGTAGTGCAGTATAAACAGTCCTCAAAAAAACTGCTATTGCTGTTTTAGTAGTCACGTTTCTTAATTTATTTGTTTGTGTGTAATAAGTTTTTATTTTTTTCTCATTCAACCAAAACAAATACTCTCGTTCAGCTTTTTCAATATCCAAATCTAACAAGGAAGAGAGATTTGGATATTTTTCATTTATGAAATCCGTTATTCTTTTTAATGGACTTTGAGCGTTATATATACTCTTGATTGTCCATAAATCATTAAACAATTGCTGATAATAAACATATTTCACTTCTAAATTGAGTGAAGGACTATTAAATCGAAAGTAAACATTTTTATTGTTATGATTATAGTGTGCTACCAATTCTTCGAACTGCTTGATTTCACCTACAACGTTGACACTCCATTTGTCATTAACTAAGAAATAGGGGTTGTTTACTTGTTCAATTGAAACAGAACCATCTTCATGTACTGTTTTTTCAGGATATGTTGAAAGTTCTCTTTGTAAGCCTTCATGAAAGCCTATTTCTTCTACCTGAACATCCTTGATTTGCTTCATACAGTAATTCCTTTCAGTTTTTTTTCTTTAGATTAAATTCGGATTGTGCTTTATTCCACTCTTCTCGAATATCTTCATCCGAAGGATGTAGGTACAGATTCATTGTTGTTTGAATTTGAGAATGTCCTAATCGTTCTTGTACTTGCTTAATATCCTTTGTTTTCTGGTAGAAAATTGTAGCGTGTGTATGACGAAATAGGTGAGGATGTAGGTTTATCCCTGTTTTCTTTTTTAATCGCTTAAATAGAGACTCAACGTTCCAATATTCCATTGGTTTTCCCACATCTTTTCCTCTCAGTTTTACAAAAACAAAGTTTGAATCCAAGTCTAATTCATCAAGCACTTCATACAAGTAATCATCATATAAATCCATTAAGGATTGTGATACATAAATTTCACGTTCCCCTGTTTTTAACATCGCGCCGTTTTCTAATTCCCCTCGTTCTACTAAACGAATCTGATGCCCTTTTTGATGGTCATAAACAAAATCCTCCATGAAAAGAGAGAGAGCTTCTCCAATACGCAATCCCGTTTCAAATAACAATTGAATTAAGAACTTATCTCGTATATTAGTGGTTGCTTATAATACTTGTTGTACTTGTTCTTTTGTGAGTGTTTCTACTATTTTGCGTGGTTCTTTTAATTTCAGTATGTTTCTGTTTGATGGCTTGTCATTATTAACATGATGTAAGAAACTTTTGTAACGTGAGTGTCCTCCTGTAAATACTTGCTTCATTAACTTTTCCATCATGTCATTTTGTACTTCTTCATTTCGGTAGAGGTAGTCATAGAAGTTTGCTATAACGGTAATTGTATGGTTAATTGTTTTTTCCGTTCGCATTGCTTTCTTTTGTTGAAGAGGGGTGACATTTGAACTCTGATAGGGGCTTCTTAACCACCCCACAAAGTCAACTAAATCTTCTAATCTAATAAACTTGTAATCTTTGTTTCTTCTAAGTAGGTATAAAAATGTTTTAAGGAATAACAATATGCTTTTTGAGTATTAGGCCTTTTCCCTGTCTTATCTAAATACTTTATATATTTCATAACTGGCATAACAGGGAATCCTTCTTGATCCAGTAATATGTATCTTTTGCTGTTATTCTCTAAGACAACCTCTTGCACCCTCATAGCACTTCACCCCTAAAAAATATTAACGCTCGGTCTAAAGACCTCACTACGCCTCCCGCTATGGGCTACGTCCTCCGCCTGGAATATACATACTTTTCTGAATAATATATACATACTGAACTATATTTTCAATATCTGTATAACTAATCTAATATGTATAAGAAAAGAGGATATATGCTCATATATTGAACATAATATCCTCTTCTTAGTTTAGTCTATTTAATTTTTCTTCCCACTGATTTTTTTAGATTCTAACCTATTCTTTTATAACAAAAAAGCTCGATGCTTCTATTTCACATCGAGCTTCCACTATTTATTTTTGATTCAATTCTTCTATTTGGCGTCGCTGCTGTTCAAGCGCCTCTTCAACCTGGCGTTTTTGCTCAGCTTCCTGCTCTTCCTGCAAACGTATTTCCTCTGATTTTAAGTATTTCTTGTAACCAATACGTGAAACCATAATACTAATTTCGTAGAGCGCAAACAATGGTACTGAAACCATTAAGTGTGAAGCTAGTTCAGGTGGTGCGATAATAGCGGCACACACAAATAAACCAAAGTACGAATATTTACGAATACGAATTAGTAAATCAGGATTTAATAACCCTATACGTGAAAAGAATAAAATGACAACTGGCAATTGGAAAAGGAAACCAAAAGGTATTGTAAGTTTAAATAAAAATGAAAAATATTCATGTATTCCAATTGTTTGCTGAATTTCCAACTCGACCGATAAATTCATCATGAACTTTATGACATAAGGGAATAATAAATAGTATGAAAAAGATAGCCCTGCGATAAACAATAAAAATGAATACGGTATATAGCTTAAGGTTGCTTTTCGTTCTACTTCCCGTAGTCCTGGGCTTATAAACGCCCACAATTGATACATTAACACTGGCGATGAAAGGATAAATGCAATTAAAAAAACAACTTGGAAATAAATTGCAAGTGGTGTTACTACATCAAACGCATGAAGCTCTATATTATAATTAGCTCCAGTAGATTGAAGGTATTTAACAAGCGGCTTTGCAACAAAAAAGCCGCCAACCATAGCTAGAACAAAGAAAACGGCAACAATGAAAAGCCGTTTTCTTAATTCTTCTATATGCTCAATGACAGTTAGATCTTTTGGATTCATTCCTCAAACATCCTAACTTACTTATCTAGTTCTTTCTTTTTCTTGTCATCATCATCTTCGTCGGCTAAACCTTTAGTAGCATTTTTAAATTCTCGTAATGTTGAACCGAATGCTTTACCCAGCTCTGGTAACTTCTTAGGACCAAAAATTAATAACGCGACAATTCCGATAATAATGAGGCTCATAGGACCAATACTACCCATTACAGCCACCTCCTCTTTATATCCATCATTTTAACCCATATTTCGTCATTTTGCTAACTAATTATATGTGAAAGTTTTTAGTCACTCTCTCGTTTTATTCCATACTTACATTTAACAGAAATTGTGAACTATACGATCCTCCGGAGGCTTTAGGCCAACAGATGTTTACCGCTGAAAGAAGTTAAATTATGTACAATTATCACTCTTCCTGATTGCGAATTAAATAAATGAGCGCCTGCAATTCTACCGATAAATCAATTGTTAAGAGCTGCATTCTATCTGGAACCGTTAACCGCTCTGGCGTAAAGTTTAAAATGCCTTTTGCGTTCATTGCCGCTAATCTATCAGCCATTTTCTGTGCAGAGCGTGGTGAAACTGTTAAAATCGCAAGCTCCGCTCCATATTCTGCATACTTTTCTTCCAATAAATCAGGATGGAAAACAGGAATATTGCTTATCATCTTCCCGTCCTTTGGAGCCTTTGGATCAAAAGCCACAACGATATGAGTATTATGATTTTTTTGGAAATTATATTTTAATAAAGCACTACCTAAATTCCCTACACCAATTAACGCTACTTTTGTCGTTTCGTGCTGATCGAGCGTTTGACTAAAAAATTTTAATAGATGCTGCACATCATAGCCATAACCCTTTTTCCCAAGAGCTCCAAAATAAGAAAAGTCACGACGAATAGTTGCAGAATCAATTTTCATCGCTTCACTCAGTTCCTTCGACGAAATGCGTTCCATGCCTTCTTGTGCAAAGTTTTGGATAAATCGATAGTAAAGAGGAAGTCTTTTTGTAGTGGCTTGTGGAATTTTTAAATCTTGTTTCAAACTTTCTCCTCCTCAAATGTCTCAGTTTGAATGTACTTAGCTACTAATTTTAATACATGTATCATTAACTATATACAAAAACTTTTAATATCCACTAGAGTATTTCCCTTTAGTTAATGGCGCTTTTTACGCCACTAACTAAAGGGAAATCGTTTCAATCTTACATGACAGCTTGGAATAAGTAAAGCACCGACATTGCAAGCGAATCTCTCATCCATTACACTAAGGAAGAATTGAGGTGTCCAGAATGATTGTTTTACAGGTCAATCAACTATATAAATCCTTCCTTGTAGATGAAATTTTAAGTGGCGTAAAATTAGAGGTTCAACATCGTGATCGCGTTGCATTAGTAGGACGTAACGGTGCTGGCAAGTCCACTTTACTTAAAATAATTGCTGGTCAAATGTCATATGACTCTGGTGATATTATAATCCCTAAAGGTGTACAAATTGGATATTTAGAACAGCATGCTGGATTAAATTCAACATTGTCGATTTGGGATGAAATGATGACAATTTTTGAGCCGCTTATTGCACAAGAACAAGCACTCCGATCATTAGAACAACAAATGGCCGACCCTACTGTTTATGAAAATCCGACTTTATATGCAAAAATAATGTCTGAATACGATCATTTACAGCATAATTTCAAGGATGCGGGTGGCTATCAATACGAATCTGATACACGCTCCGTGCTTCATGGCATGCAGTTTTATCCTGATGATTACCAAAAGCCAATTAGCTCACTATCAGGTGGACAACGAACTCGGTTAGCACTTGCTAAGCTTCTTTTAAGTAAACCTGACCTATTAATACTCGATGAGCCTACTAACCATTTAGATATTGAAACCCTTTCCTGGTTAGAATCATATTTAAAAGGATATGAAGGGGCTATTTTAATTGTTTCCCACGACCGATACTTCTTAGACCAAGTTGTTTCCATTGTCTACGAAGTTTCACGTCATCGCGTCACAAAATATACAGGAAATTATAGTGCCTATTTAGATGAAAAAGCGAAAAATTATGAGCGTGATTTGAAGTTATTTGAACGCCAGCAAGATGAGAAAGCCAAGCTCGAGGAATTTATCCAAAAAAATATTGCTCGTGCTTCTACTACTAAAATGGCACAAAGTCGTCGTAAAATGCTTGAACGAACAGAGTGGATGGAATCACCTGATGGCGATGAAAAGTCCGCAAGCTTCGGTTTTACAATTGAACGCCAAAGTGGTAACGATGTATTATCTATTGATGACTTAGCTATAGGTTATGGAGATAAGAAAATATCAAGCGGCATTACATTACGTACTTTCCGAGAGGACCGCATTGCACTAGTTGGACCAAATGGTGTTGGTAAATCAACTTTATTAAAAACCATCGTCAAAGATTTACTACCACTCTCTGGAGAGATTCGCTATGGTACAAATGTTCAAGTTGGTTATTATGATCAAGAGCAGGCAAAACTATCGAGCAACAAAAGTGTACTAAAAGAGCTATGGGACGAATGGCCTTTAATGAATGAAAAAGATATTCGCACAGTGCTAGGCCGTTTCTTATTCAGTGGAGAAGATGTGGATAAAATCGTATCATCTTTATCTGGTGGTGAAAAGGCAAGACTTGCATTAGCTAAGCTGATGATGCAAAAGGCAAATTTCTTAATTCTCGATGAGCCTACCAACCACCTAGACTTAGATAGTAAAGAGATACTGGAAAACGCGCTTATTGATTATCCTGGAACACTTTTATTTGTGTCGCATGACCGATATTTCATCAATCGAATTACTACTAAAGTGATTGAGTTGTCTGGCGATGGTTCCTTTGAATACTTGGGTGACTATGATTATTACCTTGAGAAGAAACAGGAGCTTTTAGAAATTGCACAAATGAAAGCTGCGGCTCAGCCGAAAGTACAAGCTGAGGTACCTGAGAAATCCTCTACCTCTAAAATTGATAAAGAGGCTAAAAAACGGGAGCGCCAAATTAGACGCACACTTGAAGAACTAGAGGGGAAAATGCAGCAAGTAACTATTGAAATAGCTCGTTTAGAAGAAGCTCTTTGCAATCCCGAGATTTTCACAGACCACGAAAAAATTACACAGCTTCAAGATGAATTATCAACTGTTAAGGAACAGCATGAGTTATTCGAAATGGAATGGCTTGAGCTAAGTGAGGAACTTGAAAATATTATTTTATAACATCCCCCATCCAACTTCTTTGCTTTGGAGGGGTAAAACTTGTAAGCCATGTGACTTGTCACATGGCTTTTTCCTTTACTCGCCTCGTTTTTTCATATATATTGGTCAAGTGCTATTTTTCGACAAAAAATGCCCACAACTTTATACACACAATAAATCTAGTAATATCAACATATCAACAGACTTTTCCACATTGTCCACAACCCAAAATTATTTTATCCACATATTTTTGTGTAGAACAAGCTACTATATATTGAATAATCACAAGTTATGCACAAGTTATCAACATTTTGTGCATAAGTACGGATGTTCGCTGTTTTATTTTTCACCTTACCTGTGGATAATTTTCTGAAAAATTTGTCAACTGAACTCTTTATATTCGTTCTTATCGACAATTTTTTCGCAAAACAAAAAGAGGTATTTTAGAATCAACTCTAAAACACCTCTCCTC
This sequence comes from Lysinibacillus sp. G4S2, assembly GCF_030348505.1. Classification (NCBI taxonomy): domain Bacteria; kingdom Bacillati; phylum Bacillota; class Bacilli; order Caryophanales; family Bacillaceae; genus Lysinibacillus; species Lysinibacillus sp. G4S2. The sequence continues at coordinate 4,957,617 of NZ_JAUCFJ010000002.1, forward strand.
TATAATCAATCATGCCTTTAGCATGTCCGGAATCGGCTTTGTTCTTAGGCCTGCAGATGTTTTTTGCGCGAAAGCGTAGCGGCAGCAGCACCGACGCAGGTCAGTTAGCCGTTATCGCATGGATGCGATGATTTTAGGCTAACATCCCCTAAGAACTCCTTTCCGATTCCATGACATCCGCCAGAGGCTTTAACTTCCAAAAGAAGTTAAACCCAGGATTTTAACTCCATTCCAGGGCGACCATTCATTGATAAATTACCGCGAATACCTGCTTCAAACATTGGTGTTGCTGCTGCCCCTATCATAGCGGCATTATCTGTACACAGCTTTAATGGCGGTACATAAAACGGGATACCTTCCTCTGCAAATACAGACTCAAGTGATGTACGTAAGCCTTTATTTGCCGCTACACCTCCAGCTGCAATAACCTGTTTCACTTTATATTCACGTGCAGCCCGTAATGTTTTCGCTGTTAGCACTTCAACTACGCTATCCTGAAATCCTTTAGCAACGGCAGTCGGAGAAATCTCTTCTCCACGCTGATCCATATTATGTTTATAATTAATAACCGCTGATTTTAGGCCACTAAAGCTAAAGTCATACGAATCTTCCTCTAACCACACTCTTGGGAAGGTTACTGCCTCATTCCCCTCATGTGCTAGCTTGTCAATACGCGGACCACCTGGATACGGTAAGTCTAAAACACGAGCAACCTTATCATAAGCCTCACCAGCCGCATCATCTCTCGTCTCTCCGATGACTTCAAAAGAGCCGTGTTCCTTCATATAAACTAGTTCCGTATGGCCACCTGATACGACAAGTGCTAATAATGGGAATTCCATTGGCTGCACGAGTGCATTAGCATATATATGTCCCGCTATATGGTGTACACCGATAATTGGTAAATTGTTAGCAAACGCAAAAGCCTTCGCGGCATTAATCCCAATTAACAATGCACCTACAAGACCAGGGCCCTCAGTAACTGCCACCGCATCTAGATCAGCTGGTTTTATGTTTGCCTGTGCTAACGCTTCTTCTATGACCACTGTAATTTGTTCAACATGATGGCGAGACGCAATTTCAGGTACAACCCCACCAAATCGTTTATGACTTTCTATTTGAGAAGCGACTACATTTGAAACGATTTCTGAACCATTTCGAATAATCGCTGCCGCTGTTTCATCACAGCTCGATTCTATTGCTAAAATAATTCGATTTTCCATCATAAATTCACCCACATGACAAGGGCATCCTCCCCGTTATCTGTATAATAGCCTTTACGTATGCCACCATCTTGGAAATGAAGCTTTCGATAAAGATTTTGAGCAACTGTATTCGTTACGCGCACTTCTAAACTCATTACCTCCATATCATGCTCCCCAGCAATACGTATTGCCTCTCGCATTAATCCTTCACCAATTCCTCGGCCACGAGCTGCCTCTATAACGGCTACATTCGTAATTTGCGCTGCGTCTATAACCATCCACATGCCACAAAAGCCGATAATGCTACCGTCCGCATCCACAGCCAGCACATAATGTGCGTACTGATTTTCATGCACCTCATAGTAAAAGGAATCTAACGTCCATGGTGCAGAAAATGTTGTAAGCTCAATGTCATATACTGCTGGGACATCATCCGATACCATTTTACGATACGTTACATTGCTACTCATGAGCCTTCTCCTTTTGATCCTTCAGCCAATTCGCCTCCGCCTCTGCAATACGTTTGTATTGCGGGACAAAATGATGAACTGCTTCCACACTTGGTAGTTCCACTTTAGTCGCTAATCGAACAGTTTCACTTGCTCGTGGTAGATCATTGCTAAATGGTGTACGCAGAGCAAAGTCACCTAGTACCTCTACAATTTTATGCCAAAAAACATCTACGTCTGCCCCTACAAATAAAACTGGTGTCTCTAAAGCTTGTAAACGTTCTAATAATCCATCTATATGATCGTGATAGTCATCTATAATCGCTTCAAGCTCACTACCTTTATAAACAGCCGTATAGACATTGCCTCTTCGCGCATCAAAAATCGGACAAATAAACCCATCGTATAATGTTGCATTTGCAGCCAATGACTTTAAGCTAGATATTCCAACTAAAGGCTTTTTCAATGTCCATGCTAAGGTTTTAGCAAGTGTCACACCTATTCGTACACCTGTATAAGAACCAGGCCCTTCTGATACAGCAATCGCATCTAACTCATTTGGCTTTATGCCAGCCTTTGCCAGCACTTCTTCAATGGCTGGCATTGCACCTGCCGAATGCGTTAATTTTATATTTTGTACAATTTCAGCAATCACTTTTCCATCCCTTACGACAGCAATAGAAAGTGGTGCGTTCGCTGTTTCAATCCCTAACCAAATCATTTCATTAGCTCCTCACATAATGCCTCATATCGCTTTCCAAGAGGTGTTAATACAAATCGTCGTTGATTTTCTCCAATTCGGTAAATTTCTATTCCAAGACGCTCCTGTGGTAAATCCTGTTCAATTAAATGAGCCCACTCGACAACTGATACTGCATCACCATAAAATAGCTCATCCCACCCAAGGTCTTCATCGCTTTCCGCTAAACGATAAACATCTAAATGATTAAACGGTAAACGTCCCTCATATTGCTTGATAATCGTAAATGTTGGGCTATTGACCGTTCGCTTCACACCAAGCCCCTTCGCTAATGCTTTCGTAAATGTTGTCTTACCAGCGCCCAAATCACCCTCTAATGTGATTGTATCCTGAGCTTCTAGTAAGTTTGCTAGCTTCAACGCAAAATGCTCAGTATCATCAAGCGAATTCATTATTTTTTCATACATCATCTCTTTTTCCTCTCCTAGCTCCATTACCTCTAGTTTACCGAAACAAGCGTAAATGTTCAAAACATCCAATGATTTAAAAAAAAAAAAAACACGCCCCCCCTTTGTAGAAGACGTGCTTACTTTGTTGTTGAATACCCCTTTAACTCAATAACCTCTTTATCAATCAATTTATCATCTTTAAATTTTACTATATAGGCTTGTGTCATAAGTATTTCATCATTCCAGCGGTATTGATCTTTTTTAACCATTTCTTCTGCACCACCTGCAATTTCCACTACTTCCATATACGACATACCTTTTTTTAATTTTTCAAATTCTGCTTCATTCATATTTTTTTGCCAGTGATACGTATTGGACTCCTCGATTTCTAAAATAGGATCTCCACAACCTGCGAGAATCACCAAAGCGCCTATGAGCAAGCATATATTAAGACGTTTTATGTAAAAATTATTTCTCATGTTAACACCTCCAAAGACAGTTTCCTATACGTGGAAGAAATCGATAAAAAGATAGTCACCTAATTTTTATGTTTGTTGATCTACTTGTTAGATTCATTAAAACTTTTAATTTGGTGGCTCTACATCAAATGTTGGGGGTGACGCACAATGTGCAGCTTCCTCAATCGCCCCTCCATCTTTAATTGTATTTAGTACCTCAACAAATATTATAAAACCAATTTTATTGGGCATTTATTGGTTCATCACCAAAACGTGTGGTTGATTTCCGTTCCGGCTGGGCGCTTTGCCGCTGACGCTTCGCTTTCGCGCAGAGCAGAGCTTCCTGGGGGCGTCCGATGAGCCGCTTCACTCGCGTTGCTCGCTCCAGGGTCTCATCTGTGACGCTGATCCCCAAGGAGTCGCCTAGCCTCCACTCCAATCAACTTATATACATAGCATACGTTTTAACTAATATCATCTACAACTTTTGGTGATGAGCCCATTTATTTATTGATATCCACTTATTCCCTTATATTAACAATAAAAAAGTTCTTATGATTTTAAAAGCATCATAAGAACTATATTATCGATTATAATGGCGGTCCCGACCGGGATCGAACCGGCGATCTCCTGCGTGACAGGCAGGCATGTTAACCGCTACACCACGGGACCTCTTTAAGACATCTATTAATATATCATAAGTAAATGTAACATGCAATATTTTTTTCATATTTTTTTAGTTTTTTACCAAAATATATACTTCATTTCACATTCCGCTGCCGGATGACGCTTTCATCGGGCGTAACCTAAACTCCTCGTCGTTCATACTTTTGCTCCTGTGGGATTCAGCAGAGAGCCTTACGCTGTGACGAAAGCAGCGCGACAGGAGAACTAGCCTCCCTCTACTCCAAGTACTTTGATACCAATCCATTTTTTTAATCAAAAACAGATTTAGTGTAAATTCTTTTGCTCATCACCATGAGTTGTGGATGACATTTGTTAAAACGTATGCCATATAGGTTGATTGGAGTGAAGTGGAGACTGGGCGACTCCTTGGGGATCAGCGATATAGAGGAACGAAGGCTAAAAGCATCACGTCCTGTGATAACGCCTTCGTTACCAACATCCTGTCGCTGCCGCTACGTTACACTGCGCTTTCGCACAAAAAATATCTGTCGGCCCGAGACCCTGGAGCGAGCAACACGAGTGAAGCGGCTCATCGGACGCCCCAGGAAGCTTTGCTCTGTGCAAGCGTCGCGTCAGCTACAAAGCGCCCAGTCGGAACGGAAATCAACCACATGTTTTGGTGAAGAGCCAATTCTTCAATTCCCCCCCTTTTTTTGGCATCGTTTTTGCAAATAAATTAAATAGATTCTACAAACTATTTCATAAGGAGGTCGTTTCAATGATTCGGTACATCTTTACTCGAATCGGCTACATGATCATTACGTTATTTATTATCATTTTGCTTTCATTTTTGCTAATGAAGGCATTGCCCGGTTCTCCATTTAACGATGAACGCTTACCTGAAACACAAAAAGAACTACTTTACAAAAAATACGGGCTAGATAAGCCGGTACCTATTCAATTCGGTATTTACTTAACAAATCTTGTACAAGGGGATCTAGGTATTTCATTTGTTTTGGATAATCGTCCGGTTACTAAAATTATTCAAGAGCGTATCGGCCCCTCTGCCATTCTCGGATTTCAAGCCGTTACTGTCGGTACTTTAATAGGCTTACTATTAGGTATCGTAGCGGCGCTAAGGCATAACACCGTTATAGATTACGGGGCCACTGTTTTAGCTGTGCTCGGTATCTCCATTCCATCCTTTGTATTTGCAGGTTTTTTACAATATTGGGTTGGTGTCAAACTAGGCTGGCTACCAATCGCCTTTTGGAATGGTTTTGAATACTCAATATTACCAACAATCGCGTTAGCGGTCAGTGTTGTTGCAACAATTGCCCGTTTTACACGGATTGAAATGTTGGAAGTGCTCAATCAAGAATACATCTTAACAGCGAGATCAAAAGGACTATCGAATCCCGTTATTATTACAAAGCACGGTATTCGAAATGCACTAATCCCAATCATTACAGTTATCGGACCATTAACTGTTAATACGATTACTGGCTCACTAGTTATTGAAAAAATTTTTAGTATCCCTGGTTTAGGAGAACAATTTGTTAACTCCATTATTACGAATGATTACCAGCTTATTATGGGAACAACAATCTTTTATGCTGTTTTATTTGTAAGCGTTATCTTAGTTATTGATATTTTATACGGATTCATCGACCCTCGGATTCGTGTCACAGGAGGCGAGTAATTTATGACAACAGAAGTAACTAAGAATGCGACGGTAAAAAAATATCCACCCGATTTGTTTGAGCCTGCCTCACAAAGTGAATTTGTTGATGATTTCACGTATCGTCCCGAACAATCATTTTGGCAAGATGCATGGCTTGGTTTACGCAAAAATAAAGCAGCTATTGTAGGCTTATGCATTATTATTCTAGTTATTTTACTAGCTATATTCGGTCCATTTATGAACAGTCATGGCTACGATGAACAAAATCTTGCGCGTACAAATTTACCACCAAAAATCCCTGTTCTTGAGAATATTTCATTCTTAGGTTTGAACGGTGTTGATAGTCGTGGCGTTGACCAATACGAAGCAAAAGGTATAAGTGAATATTTTTGGTTTGGTACAGATGAATTAGGTCGGGATTTATGGACACGTATTTGGCAAGGTACACGTATCTCTCTTTATATTGCTTTTTTAGCAGCAACGATTGATTTAATTATAGGGGTTGCTTACGGAGCTGTTTCAGCATTTTATGGTGGTCGCACTGATAATATTATGCAACGTATTATTGAAGTGTTAGTTGGTATCCCTGGGCTAATTATTAATATTCTTCTCATTCTTATTTTAAAACCAGGAATCATTTCTATTACTATTGCGATGGTTATCGTCGGGTGGATTAGTATGGCTCGTATCGTACGAGCACAAATACTAAAGCTAAAATCATATGAGTTTGTTCTTGCTTCTAGAACGCTCGGTGCTAGTAACCAACGCTTGATTTGGAAACATTTAATTCCTAATACACTAGGTCCGATTATTGTAGCTACTACTTTTACCATTCCAGGAGCTATCTTTACTGAAGCATTACTAAGTTTTATCGGCCTAGGACTACAGCCACCAACTGCTTCCTTAGGAACGATTGTTAATGACTCTTATAAATTATTACGTATTTATCCACATGGCATGATTTTTTCATCCATTATCATTAGCTTAATTATGATTAGCTTTAATTTACTCGGTGATGGACTGCGTGATGCATTCGATCCAAAAACACGTAAATAAGGAGGGGTGCGAATTGAAAAAAATACTAGAAGTTAAAAATTTAAGTATTTCATTTAATACACAAAATGGTGAGGTTCAGGCAGTTCGCAATGTATCATTCGACTTATTTGAAGGTGAAACACTAGCAATCGTTGGCGAGTCGGGCTCTGGAAAATCAGTTACTTCTAAAAGCCTATTACGATTAAACCCTACCAAAACAACAATGCTGAAAAACGGTCAAATTTTATATAATGGAAAAAATATTTTAACGTGTAGAGAGCAGGAAATACGTGCAATTCGTGGAGCTGAAATCTCAATGATTTTCCAGGATCCTATGACTGCATTAAACCCCACGATGACAATCGGTAGTCAAATTGCAGAGAGCATAAAAAAACATACAACATTACGTGGTAATCAAATTACAGAACGAGTGATTGAACTATTACAGCTTGTTGGCATTAAAGAAGCGGATAAACGATATAAACAATATCCTCATCAGTTTTCTGGAGGAATGCGTCAGCGTATCGTTATCGCGATGGCACTTGCTTGCGAGCCTCGTATTATTATTGCGGATGAACCTACCACAGCTCTGGACGTTTCTATTCAAGCACAAATTCTAGAATTGCTAAAAAACATTCAAAAAAAGATGAATCTTTCAATTATATTTATTACACATGATTTGGGGGTTGTAGCAAAAATGGCTGATCGTGTTGCCGTGATGTATGCTGGAAAAATGATTGAAATTGGCTTAGTTGATGAAATTTTTTACCATTGTCAGCATCCATATACACAAGGCCTACTCGCCGCTATGCCAAACCCAGATATTGAAACCGACATACTGTACGCTATTCCAGGAACACCACCAAACTTACTGCAACCACCGATTGGAGATGCCTTCGCTGCTCGTAATAACCAAGCACTCAAAATTGATTTTTTAGAGGAGCCACCAATGTTTAAAATCAGCGACACACACTATGCTGCAACTTGGTTATTGCATGAGCAAGCGCCTAAAATGATACCGATTCAACATCAATTAGCCCAAGCCGAACGCAAGGAACGTGAAAAAGCTCCTGTATTTGATACAACCAACCCGTATTTAACATTAAAAGGAGTAAAGCAGCATTTTAAATTAGATAAAAATACTATCAACAAAGCTGTAGATGGCATTACTTTTGATATTTATAAAGGAGAAATCTTCGGTTTAGTTGGAGAATCTGGCTGTGGTAAGTCCACGACAGGGCGCTCGATTATCGGACTTAATACAATAACAGATGGGGATATTCACATCGACGGTAGGAATATTAATGAAGCAAAGACGAAGCAAGAAAAATTAGCCTTTAATCGCAAGGTGCAAATGATTTTTCAAGACCCTTATTCTTCCTTAAATCCACGTATGAAAATTGCTGACATTATTACAGAAGGTCTTGCTATTCATGGTGTACCGAAAAGCGAATGGAAGGCAAAAATTTATGAGCTATTAAATATAGTAGGTTTAACGAAAGAATATGCTAATCGCTATCCTCATGAGCTTAGTGGCGGGCAACGTCAGCGTATCGGTATTGCACGCGCACTTGCTGTAGAGCCCGAACTAATCATTGCTGATGAACCGATTTCTGCATTAGACGTTTCGATCCAAGCACAAATCGTTAATTTATTGAAAAAGCTACAAAAGGAACGTGGACTGACATATCTATTTATTGCACACGACTTGTCGATGGTGAAATATATTAGTAACCGCATCGGCGTCATGCATCGCGGGAAAATTGTAGAACTTGCAGAAAGTCATGAACTCTATGATCACCCTATTCACCCTTATACAAAGGCATTATTATCTGCTATACCACTACCTGACCCCAAACTAGAACGTGAACGACAACGTATTATTTTTAACGAAGCTGAATATAACGCTACTAATAGAGAAAGTGAAAGCTTTACTGAAGTACGCCCGGGCCATTTTGTCATGCTAACAGAAGAGGAGCTTACCCAATACTATCAAGCAAACAGTGAGAGCATACCGCTATGAAATTAAAAACAACTATATTGTTTACTGGCTGCATTTTTATATGTTCCCTTCTCTATACATTACTCTTAAAACAATCGATGACAATGCTAACTATGATTAATCATACTTTTCTTGCTTCACTTGCTTTTACAATCGTTGGAGCAATATTGTTTGTTGTGCAAGGTGGGCTTTTTAATGGTATCGCTTATAGCTTTAAACGCTTTTTTGCTCGTGTCACTAAAAACGGTACCTACGCATATGAGTTAGATGGTGACTTGGAATTCGTACAAGCGCCATCCTATACCTTTACCTATCCACTGCTACTTGCAGGTTTGATTGGCTGTATTATCACCACTATTTTATCTCTTGTTTTCTATTTATAGATGGCTTATTTCACAATAACGTGGGGTTGGTTTCCGTTCCGACTGATGCTTATAGATGTTTTGTTTACTATCATAAAAAAATGCTGCCTACATTGATAGGCAGCATCTTTTTTACTTTACAATCTCAACCCATTTATAGCTAATGTCCGCTGAAAATGGATGTTCATATAATTTTTTTACATACGGCTTCGTCAAACGACTTATACCTCTTTGGAATGTCGGCGCAATTGCAAAATCATCCATCATAATCTTTTCAGCTTGTTGCATTAATATCCAACGTTCAGAAACATCAGAAGTTGTTTTAGCTTTTTTAATTAATGCATCCACCTTTTCATTTTTATAGTGAGATTGATTGTAGTAGGCAGTCGATTCAAATAACTCAATATAAGTCATAGGATCTTGATAGTCAGGGCCCCAACCACCATAGTCTAAATCATAGTCAACAGCCCCTTCTAGTGCTAGCTTTTGCTTATTAGGCTGCATATTGATTGTTAGCTCTAAGCCTTCAAGATTTGTTTCTAATTGGTTTTTAATAAATTCTGCAGCTTTTTTAGATTCTGCACGGTCATATGTTAAAAACTCTAGTTTTACTTTATCTACCCCCAGCTCCTTTAAACCCATAGCCCATGCTTCCTTCGCCAATTTAACATTAGTTTTATTCATATCACCATTACCATCACGGAAATCAACACCTTTTTCATCTGTTGATAATCCAAGTGGTACTAAAAAATAAGCTGGAATAGAGCCATCCTGTAAAATCACATCTGCAAAGCCTTGTTTATCCCAAGCCATATCGATTGCTTTCCGAATGTTCTTATTCGATAAAAATTTATTTTCATGGTTCATTCGAATGAAGAACGTATTTGGTTTTAAGAATGTTGAATACTCTGGGCTATCTTTGTATTGAGCAACATACTCACTTGTAAGCTCAGCAGTGTCAATCTCTCCCGCTTCATATAGATTGACTGCTGTTGCTGTATCTTTCACGATTTTTTGTGTAATTTTTGTAAGCTTCACATTGTCTTTATCCCAATAATTTTCATTTTTTACGAATGTCCAGCCTTGACCATGCTGCCATGATTCCAATACGAATGGACCATTATAAATCATATTTGCTGCTTCTAACGCATATTGATCGCCTTGTGCTTCCGTAAATTCTTTGTTTAGTGGAAAGAACGGTGCATACGTTGTTAAGCTTAGGAAATATGGAATTGGAGCATTTAGTTGAACTTCCAATGTGTAATCGTTTAGCGCTTTAATGCCAATTTCATCTACCTTACCATATAATGGATCACCCTCTTTTTGAACACTGGCTGCATTTTTTATATCTAGCATTAAATAAGAATAAATTGCTTGCGTTTTAGGATTGATAGCTCTTTTCCAAGCATATTCAAAGTCATGTGCTGTAACAGGTGTACCATTGCTCCACACAGCATCTTGGCGTAACTTAAATGTATATACAGTACCATCCGCTGAAGCTTCATATGACTCTGCCATTCCTGGCACTGGTGTATTCTCTGGTCCGATACGGTATAACCCCTCAAATACAGAGTTCATTGCTGTAACTGCAAGTGCATCTACACTCCCTAATGAACTCATTGTTGCTAAATCCCCTCCCGCTACTAAATGTAGCTCCTGTCCAACCGTTGTGTCGCCGTCAGTAGTAGTCTCTTTGTCCGTACTATTGCCACCAGTTGGGCTACTAGAAGAATTATCCTCCTTGCCGTAGCAGCCAACTAATACAACTAGCATTAGCCCTAATAACACGACTAACCATTTTGTCTTTTTAATCATTAGCATTTCCCCTTTGATTTTATTGCACGATAGCTCACGTGCAACAAAACATATATGCAATATTCATGCCGATACCATATTTACTCTAAAATTTTGGCACAAATCTTGCAGTATATTTAAAAAGGGGGAATTATAACATGTCACTACTAAAACAATTACGTGAAGCATTACGAGCTCAACAATCGGATGTACTCATCATAACGAGTAATCAAAACCGTCGTTATTTAACAGGATTTACAGGCAGTGCAGGTACAGTAGTAATTACACCGACTCAAGCACTTTTACTCGTAGATTTCCGTTATACACAGCAAGCTACAAACCAAAGTAAAGAATTTGATGTTCGTGAAATCGATCGCAGCCGTTTATATGAAACTATCCAAGAAATTTTAGACACAGAATCTATCCAAACAATTGGTTTTGAGCAACAACATGTTACTTATGAGGTATATCAATTAATGTCTAGTAAATTAACAGCAACATTAAAGCCGCTATCTAATATTGTGGAAAATTTACGCACGATAAAAACACCAGAAGAAATTGAATTGATTAAGAAAGCAGCGTGGATTTCAGATGAGGCATTCAAGTATATTTTGACATTTATTAAACCAGGAGTGTCAGAAATTGATATCGCAAATGAGTTAGAGTTTCATATGCGTAAAAACGGAGCTACTGGAGCTGCATTCGATATAATTATTGCTTCTGGTCATCGTTCTGCACTTCCGCATGGTGTTGCATCTGACAAAATAATTGAAGAAGGCGATATGCTGACACTTGATTTTGGTGCCTATTATCAAGGCTATCGTTCAGATATGACGAGAACAATTGCAGTTGGAGAACCATCTGGTAAACTAAAGGAAATATACCAAATCGTTTATGACTCATTACAAATAACTCTATCTAATATGAAGGCTGGTATTACTGGAAAAGAAGTAGACAGCTATTCACGAGATTTCATAAAAGCTAAAGGCTATGGAAAAAATTACGGACACGGTTCGGGGCATGGTCTTGGCTTAGATCTTCATGAAAACATTTTTATGTCTACAGTATGTGAAGACATCCTAGAAGAAAATATGGTGCTTACTGTTGAGCCCGGTATTTACATTCCTGATTTAGGCGGAGTACGTATAGAAGATGATGTCATCGTTACAAAAAACGGTGTTGAAGTTATCACACACTCACCAAAAGAGCTTATTATTTTATAAAGTCATAAAGTAACGTTTTAATTTTGAAAAAGTGTATTGGTGGTATGAAAGCCTATGGAGCGGAGGGAGGCTCGGACCACGCCAAAGGAAAGCGTCTCCCGGAATGAAATTCGCGGTCAAGTACATATGTTAGTGAAAAGCCTTTTTACATTATTTATACACACTCATAATAACGTTCATTTTTTTGACACATTTTAAATATCTTTATTATAGACATTGTTACTAAAACTCCTTTTACTTCCGTAATAAATGTCAAAAATTATTGTCACTCTTACTCAGGTAGCATCATTTTCTATAGATTTAAGTACTTAAATGGAGAATGGAGGTTTTAAAATGCAGCTTTCTATTAAACAAACTCAAGATTTGAATTTAGTGATGACTGCACAACTTCGTCAAGCCATCGAGTTACTACAATATTCCACACTAGAATTAGAACAGTATATTCGTGAACAAGAGCTCGAAAATCCATTAGTAGAGTTAAGCGAACCGACATTTCAAGAACGTACACATTTTTCAAAAGGTGTTAGCCGTCACACAAATATCTTGGAACATGTAACTAAATATGAAAAAAATATTCGTGATGATTTATTTGAGGAGATTAAGCTAACCTTCCATGAAGATAAAGACATTAAACTGCTTAAACATATTATTTATCATTTGGATGACAACGGCTACTATGAACAGCCAATGACACCGACTTATCAAGATTATGAAATCGAAAAGGGCATTCACTTATTACAAAACATTGGACCACTTGGCATTGGGGCACGAAATTTGAAAGAATGCCTGCTATTACAAACTATGTATTGTGAAAATAGCCCTGCTCATGCGGAAACAGTAATTTCCTTTTATCTTGATGAACTTGCTAATCAGAAATGGAAGAAAATTTCCAACGTTTTAGATATATCACTTTATGAATTACAAGGAATTTATCAATTCATCCAAACTTTGCAGCCTAAGCTTAGCTCACTGTTTCATCAGGAAGCTATACATCATCATACACCGGATATTATTGTTGAGATTGTTGATGGCGCCATCACTTTTTCATTAAATGATTATTATTTACCTAAAATCAATATACATGCGGACTATGCACCCTATATTACTACCAATTCCTCTGAAAAGAGTTATTTTAAAAAGTATTTATCAGACTATCAATGGCTAGTTAACAGTGTTGAGCAGCGCCGAAATACCATTATTAAAATCATGAAGGCACTTATTGAAAAGCAAAAAGCCTTTTTCACACATGGCTTTGATGCTATAGAGCCTCTTACTTTACGTGAAATTGCTGAACAAATTGAAGTACATGAATCGACAGTTAGCCGAGTGACAACGAATAAATATGTACAAACGTCTTTCGGGACATTTGAACTTCGAGATTTATTCACTTCTAAATTACAAACAGCAAATGGTAACAGTGTTTCACAAATAAAGGTAAAATCACTTTTGTCAGACTATATCAAAACCGAGAATAAAAAGAAGCCTTTCTCAGATCAAAAAATTGCCGAGCATTTCAACAACATATTTGGTATTGAAATATCACGTCGGACAATTGCAAAATACCGTGAAGAAATGAACATTCCATCATCTACAAGACGTAAAGTAATTCAATTTAAATAGTTATTATAAAAGGAGCTACTTTTCATTTGGTAGCTCCTTTTCCTATAATAGATGAAGGCTTATCACCATAACGCGAGGTTGATTTCCGTTCTGAATGGGCACTTCCCTAAGCGTACGATGAGCCCAAGGAATCCACTTAGTTTTGCTTCATATTTACGAAGACACTTTTAACTTCCGTATAGTTAGACAAGCCATATTCGCCGCCCATTTCGCGACCAACACCTGATTGCTTGTAACCTCCGAATGGCATCGTTTCCCACTCTAAACCAAAATCATTAATCCATACCGTTCCCGCTTGTAGCTTACTAGCAATATAATGTGCCTTCTTCACATTTTCAGTCCAAATGCTTGCTGCGAGTCCATACTTACTATCATTTGCACGAGCAATCACCTCTTCTACTGTGTCAAATGAGAAAATAGACATAACCGGTCCGAAAATTTCTTCACGAGCAATTGTCATATCATCCTGTACGTCAGCAAATACAGTTGGTTGTACAAAATAACCTTTGTTAAATTCACGCTCTCCACCTGCTACTAGACGCGCACCTTCTTCTTTTCCTTTTTCAATGAAACCAAGTACTGTATTCAGTTGTTTTTGTGAAACAAGTGGACCCATATCTGTTTCTGAATCTAGCCCAGGTCCTAATTTTAATGCTTTTGCTTTTTCGGCAAGTCGCTCAACAAACTGATCGTATAAGCTACTGTGTACAAAGACCCTTGTACATGCACTACAATTTTGTCCGTGATTGTACATTGTCCCAGCAAATGTTCCTTCTATTGCCTCTTCTACGTCTGCATCTTGTAAAACGATTGCTGGAGATTTACCTCCAAGCTCCAATGTTACACTTTTCACATCGTCTGCCGCTTTTTTCATGACGTGAATTCCAGTCTTTGTGGATCCAGTGAATGCCACCTTGGCTACACCTTTATGTGTAACAACAGCCTCACCCGCTTCACCTGTGCCAGGTACGATGTTCACAACACCATCTGGGAAGCCGGCTTGTTTCATTAATTGACCTACGTACAATAAAGATAGTGGCGTTTCAGCTGCAGGTTTAATAACAACTGTACAACCTACTGCTAATGCCGAACCTAATTTCCATGCAGCCATTGCAAGCGGAAAATTCCATGGAATGATTTGCCCTACAACCCCTACTGGCTCATGGACAATGTAGTTTAAATAATCCTTTGATACTTGCACCGTTTTTCCTGTTATTTTTGTTGCCCATCCTGCATAATAACGGAAATGTTGTACAGTACCGTCCACATCGTCAGCTAAAGCCGTTTTGTATGGCTTACCATTATCTAATGATTCTAGCTGTGCAAGTTCTTCCCGATGCTCCTCTAGTAAATCTGCAAATTTATAAATAATACGTGAGCGTTCTGCTGCATCCATGATGGACCATTTATCATCAAATGCTTTTTGTGCAGCCAGTACAGCTATGTCGATATCTTTAGCTTGTGCTTCATGTACTGTTGCAATTACCTCTTCGTTTGCCGGGTTTAATACTTCAAATGTTTTACCTGATTGAGAATGTACATATTCTCCATTAATATATAAACCAATTGTCGATTGTAAAAATTCCTTCACCCTTGGTTTCAATGTTAATAATGCATCCATTTCGCCACCCCTTCTTATCATCAATTTCAACTTGGTTTCATTGAAGCTGTCGCTACGTTTGCACTTCGCTTTCGCACAGAAAACATTTGTAGCTGTCGCTTTGCTTTCGCTACAGCTAAACATTGCGTCCGGATTTAGAATTGTGCCCAGGCCTGCATAAGGGCCGACACACTTCCTTTCAAAATCACTTATGCCCGAGTAGCAAGTACGTCTAAGTCAGCCATGATTGCTTTTAGTTGTGCATCTTCTTCCTCTGTCAATGGGAGACGCGGTAAACGACAAGGTCCGCCCGCCCAACCCTTTAATTCCATTGCACGTTTTGCAATTTGTACGTATTTACCTGATCCTTCTAAAAACGCACATAATGGTAATAAACGATCATAAATAGCCCACGCTTCATCCAGATTGTCGTCTTTTACATTGTTATACAATTCCGTTACAAGTTCAGGCACGATGTTTCCTGATACAGAAATCCAACCAACAGCACCAACTAGGAATGATTCAATTGCTAAATCTTCTGAACCACAGAACACTTTAATATTGTCTTGTCCTTGACGCACAATATCACGCGCTTTGCCGATGCTACCGCTGGATTCTTTAATATGTGTAATGTTTGGTACATCTCTGCCTACTTTTAATATTGTTTCTAAGCCAATATCCACACCAGAAGTGAATGGATTATTATAAATCATAATTGGGAAGCTTACTGATTCTGCAACTGATTTAAAATGTAAATAGATTTCTTCATCTTTTGGATGTGCGTAATAAGAGTTAATGAGCAAAGCTGCATCTGCTCCTGCTTTTTCAGCCTGTTGTGTATATGCGATTGCCTCCGCTGTTGTTTCTGCAGCCGTACCAACAATTAATGTAATACGACCTTTAATTTGATCAACCGCTACGTCTACTGCTTTAAAGCGCTCTTCTTTAGATAAACTTACGAATTCACCTGTGCTACCGTTAATGGCAATACCTGTTACGCCAGCTTCAATAAAACGCTCGATGTTTTGACGGAAGCCATCCCAATCGATGTCAGTTTGGTTTAACATTGGTGTTACTAATACTGGAAATGAACCTTCTAATTTTTTCATGCTTCTTTCCTCCTAAGTCATTCAAGTTATATTTACACAATGACAAATCCTTGTTGTAGCGGATCTTCACTGTCTACTACAAATTGATGGATTCCTGTGATATATCCTGTTAATGCAATTTCGTAGCCAACCTCATGTTTGTTTACAATTTCAATACAGCTGCAAAAAATACTGTTATTTTTTTGAACAGCTTCATCGCCTAAAACTGCTAGTAATGCAAGTGTACTATCTACACTTGGCGAGCGAAGAATATAGCCATCACGTTCAAATGTTACTGAACGTACTTCACTGTCTACTTTTTCATACACAATAACGCCATCAGCTGCACTATATTTTGTACTTTCATTTACTCCCCAAGTACTAATATCTGCTAGCTCCTCTAGGACAAGTGCCTTGAATTGTTGTGGCTTTTCTAAAACAATATAACGTCGCTCACCATCTACCACTACGAACTCCTCTTCTACAAGCGCTGGCTTCACTGTCAATTGAACTGACAGTACTGCATCCTTTTTCTCCGAAAGATGTACATTTACTTTGTAAATACCTTTTACTGTTTCAATCGTATACATATCATTCTCTGATACTTCAATTGTTCCAAGCTCTATTAATGCTGTCGTCGTAGCTACAAGTGCCTCATACTTAAAATCTGTAGAAGCATCGTGCTGGAAAAATAATAAACGGAATGATGCAACATTGGATGGCAAGATCATGCATCCGTTCATACCACGATGCCCACGTGGTTCGTTTAATAGAAGTTGTTTTGTAGTTTCAAATTGTGTATTTAATGCATTAGCCGCTTCCACTATATTTTCCTGAGAAATTGCGATAGGCGATTGCACGACTATGCGAAAAGCTTCTCCAACTACCTGTGTATCAATCGTTTGAAAAGATTTATGATAGTTCATATATCTAACCTCCTTTAGTGATCCATTGGTGGAATCATCAGGTAGCCTTCTTTTAACGGGTCCTGATCATTGTAAAAGAATCGATGCATACCCATTACCCATGCAGATCCTGTTATTTCTGGGATAACGGCTGTTAAATCGCCAACAGCTACTTCCTCTAGTACACGCGCTTTAAACAATGTCCCTACAATACTTTCATAAATGAACGGTTCATTAATAGAGAGCTCATTTTTCGTGTACAGTGTCGCAACTTTTGCTGAAGTACCTGTACCACATGGTGAACGATCAATTCCGCCCGGCGGTACAACGACTGTATTTTTTAAATCTGCTAATTCATTTACTGGATCTGTATAAAACTCGATATGCGTTAACCCATGAATAAACGAAAACTCAGGATGTACGATCTCTTCCTTGGCATTCACAGCATTGCGAAGACGGATACCTGTATTAATAATATTCGTAGCATTTTCTACTGATAAATCGAGATCCATTTTTCTAGCATCTATAATGCCGTAAAAATTGCCTCCATACGCAATTTCACATTCAACAATACCGAGTGCAGGGTCTTCAACTTCAACTGTCTTTAATAGAAAAGAAGGTACGTTTTTAAACGTTACTTCCTTGGCTATGCCATCTTCTACTTTAATTTTTACATCAATTAAACCTGCCGGCGTATCTAATTTAATATGTGTATAAGGGGCTTGAACCTCAATTAAATTCGATTCAACAAGTGCTGTGCAGACGCCAATTGTGTCATGCCCACACATCGGTAAGTAGCCACCAGTTTCAATATAAATCACACCTAAATCAGCTTCTGGATGGCAAGGGTCCGTAATAATAACACCTGACATGACGCTATGTCCTCGAGGCTCGTTCATCAGAAATTTTCGGATCCAGTCAAAATGCTTTTGCATATAAAGCATTTTGTCAGACATCGTTTCACCTTCAAGCTTCGGCATGCCACTAATGAGTGAACGCGTTGGATTTCCACCTGTATGGGTATCAATTGTTGTAAATAACTTTTGAAATTTCATTTGTGGAGTACCCCTTTCTTAAATCTATTCATATTGACTGGCTCAGTAGGAATACATGTATCTTTGTGTTGTAGCAATTCTTGCACAAGCTTTCCTGTAACTGCCGCTAAGCTAATACCGTCCCCTTCATGGCCTGCCGCTATGTAGAAGCCTGGTACCTCCCCTACTTCACAAATAATTGGTAAATGATCCTCTGTCCATGGTCTTAGCCCCGCATATGTACGAATAACCGACATATCAGCGATTTTAGGATAAAAGCGTACTGCACGTCTGGCAATCATCTTCACGACATCATGATTTACTTTCGTATCAAAGCCAACAAATTGGCGACTACTCCCTATTAAAAAGTTTTGTGCTTCTGTCGGCTCAAATACTAAAGCAACCCCATATTTTTCGATATCCGCATCCACCATACGCTCTCCACCGAATTTAGAAATCAAATAACCGAATTCCATGACCTTTCTTAGACCTACTGGTTGCTGACGCGATGCAACAATAATATGACCTTTACGTGGTTTAATAGGTACGTCAACGTCGAGCATTTTTCCAATAATCGGTGCCCAAATACCACAAGCATTAATAACTTTATTGGCTGTCATGATCCCTTCGTTAGTCTCGATTAAAAACGTGCCACTCGGCTGTTTCTTTATGTTTTTTACTTCCGTATGCTTTCGTATTTTTGCACCAAATTTTTCTGCTGAATGGAACATAGAAAATGTCAGCATATACGGATTTACTGTGGAATCTGTTTTACACTCCAATCCACCATACAAATCATCTGCAAAAAATTTTGACTCGTTACGCAAGTCTGCGCGATCTAACATATTAAAATCTAAACCCGCTTCTTGTTGACGAGTTACCCATTGCTGAGCAGCTTCCATTTCTACATCACTTTCACAAACAAGAATACTTCCAGGGTTGCGATATTCAAATTTAATGTCCAAATCTTTATCTAACTCATGTACTAATTGTTGGCTTACTAATGACATTTGGCTATCAAAGCCTGGATCCTTATCTATAGCTAAAATATTTCCATCACAGCGAGAAGATGTACCACTCGCCAATTCATTTTTTTCAAGTACCATTATTTCTAGGCCCGCCTTTGCACAATAATAAGCAATTGCCCCGCCAATAATGCCACCGCCAATAACTACGATATCATGATGAGATTTCTGCAAGACTCTCCCCCCTTTTTGCTAGCACTTAACATTCTGCAAAAAACGTGCCAATCTATCTATTTGGAATTTGTTTGATAAACTATGTAGTATGTGTCAAAATTATTTATATTATTCGAAAAAATTGGACGAATGATTCATGAAGGGGGCCTTATTTTGCATCCATACCATTTAATTATGAATAAAATGTTAAAACGGAATTTGGCTTTTATCCCAATAGAGAATGTTGTGACTATACTTAACGATGACAAGATACAGTACTTTGTCATTGAAAATGATAAACCTTATGCAGTGAAACGAGGGAAAAGAAAAAGTGATTTTGACTATATAGCCTGTCAAATTGTCCGCATGGATTGCCCAATCAAAACAGCACTTGATTATTTGGAGGAATATGAATTCTTACTTATACGTGATGAAACAAAACAATATATAGGATATTTATCGAAAGATTCCTTGATGTACGATCTCGCATATGAATTAGAGTGTATAAACGCTTATTTAAACACCATCTTAGAAACGATTAATGAATCGTGTACTGTCATTGATCGTCATCAAAACGTGATTTATTGGACTAAAGGAGCGGAAAGTATTTTTTCTGTATCTGGGGAAAATATTATTGGAAAGCCAATCACAGATTTCTTTAAGGAAGATCAACTTGAAATTTTACATACATTGCAGCATGGAAAATCCGTTTATCAACAACAGCATTTTCCGCGTGAAGATCTAGTTGTAATGATTAATTCCAACCCTGTTATGTTAAACGATCAAACGATAGGCGCAGTCGTTGCCGAAACTGATATTACCCATGTAAAAAAATTAAACGAAGAGCTTCATATTACTTCTGAAAAATTATTGAATTTAGAGAAACAGATGAATACGAACGGCTTAGCCTATGACCCATTTACACTTATTCGCGGTAATAGCCCCACTCTGAAAAAGGTGCTCGAAAAAGTAAAAAAGGTCGCAAAAACCGAGGCAAATATTTTAATCTATGGAGAAAGTGGCGTCGGGAAAGAGCTTTTCGCACGTGCAGTCCACGCAATCCGTGAAAAACCAGATGCACCATTTGTAGCTATCAACTGTGGAGCCATTCCAAGTGGCTTATTCGAAAGTGAGATTTTTGGTTATGAAAAAGGAGCCTTTTCTGGAGCACATCAAAAAGGAAAAAAAGGAAAAGTGGAGCTTGCACGAGGAGGTACACTGTTTTTAGATGAAATTGGAGAAATGCCTTTAGATATGCAGGTAAAGATTTTACGATTGCTACAGGAAAAAACATTTTATGCAGTAGGCGGCACAAAAGAAATGGATGTCGATTTTAATTTAGTAGCCGCTACTAACAGGGATCTGAAGCAATTGGTGGAAGAAGGGAAATTCAGAGAAGACTTATATTATCGTTTAAATGTCGTAAATTTCACGGTGCCACCACTACGAGAACGTGCTTCAGATATTTTGGAGATTAGTAACTACTTCTTATATGAAAAATCCATTAAATATAATCGGCCTATTCAAGGAATTCCACCTGAAATTGCACAGATTCTTTTGCAGTATCAATGGCCAGGAAATGTTCGTGAACTAGGTAATGTTATAGAACGCCTCGTTGTTTTTTCTGATGAAGGGGCAATTCATATAGAAGATTTACCTGCAGATATTTTAGCAGCCGTTCCAAAAAGCGAAAAGCTTGACGCACGAAAGGATTTTCCACAAGGAACGGAACTAAGCAATCAACTCGAGCATTATGAACGTGAAATTATTTTAGAGCAACTTGCTTTAGTAAACGGCAATAAAAAAATATGTGCCAAAAATTTAGGCATTACTCGGGCAACATTATACAATCGATTAAAAAAATTAAACATCGATGTCTAATTTTTTAAAATAAGTGTCAATATTTTTATACACTTTTCTTTCAATTTGCATCAAGCCATTAATGTACTTCTAAAAACACTTCATGGCACAGTTTTTGCAGTAACTACTATGTAAATAAAATTCCTTACTTAGGGGTGTAGTTATGCAAAATAAATCTATGATTGTATGTCGTTGTGAAGAAGTTAGCTACGATGAACTCGTACAAGTAGCATCTGAAAATAATTGCTCTGCTCGTGAACTTAAGCTACGAACACGGGCAGGTATGGGCTATTGTGGTGGTCGTACTTGTCGTACAATGGTCGATCAAATCGCACACAAACATCACCCACGACCAGACTGCGAAATTTCATTAAAATATCAGGCACCCATTCGTCCTGTGCGGTTTGCCGACCTAGGGGAGGTTAAATAATGACTGAACGTATTTTGACCCACCCTGTTTTAGGAGTTTTACCTTCAAAGGAAAAAGTGTCTTTCACTTTTGATGACCAAGAATATGAGGGATACAAAGGTGAACCCTTAGCAGCTGCCCTACTTGCAAATGGTATTCGCACCTTACGTGTCCATGAAGAAACAGGTCACCCCCGTGGCATCTACTGTAATATTGGCCACTGCTTTGAATGTCGCGTCAATGTTAACGGCTTAGAAGGAGAACGCGCATGTATAACACCTGTCTCTGAAGGCATGGTTGTGAAAAGTGGTAAAACACTTCCTACGTCGGTCCGTGACTGGAGGAAAAACAATGGAAAATAAAGTGATTATTATTGGTGCTGGTCCTGCTGGGCTATCTGCCGCTATTACATTAGCAGAAAAAAATATAGCTGTTCTTGTCATTGATGAATACTTATATGCAGGAGGACGCTTACTTGGACAATTATATGAAGAAAGCCCAGGGAAATGGTGGAATGGCATTGTAGAATCCGAGCGTTTATTGGAACGTGCAAAAGCTCTCAATGTCGAACTTTTACTACAAACGAGCGTTTCAGATTTAGAAAAAATTGAGCAAGAGTGGATCGTCCATACAAATAAAGGTGTATTTCGTACAAGGCAGCTTCTGTTAGCTACAGGTGCCGCTGAATCTCCATTCCCAATTCCAGGATGGACACTTCCTGGCGTAATGTCTGTAGGAGCTGCACAAGTAATGACAAATGTACATCGTGTAAAGCCTGGCAAACGTGGGGTCATTATTGGCGTTAACGTACTTTCCTCAGCCATCGCAATGGAATTACAAATTGCAGGCGTTCAAGTAGCAGCTATCACATTACCCGCTACTAACTTATTAACAGAGGATAGCGGAAACCCTCTAGAGGTCATGAATTCACTACTACATGTATCTCATATGGCCCCCTCTCCCCTTGTTAAAATCGGCAGTAAGTTTATGAAAAATGAATTTATGAAAAAGTTAGGCATTACCTTCTATCCAAAAAACGGAGTAAAAATGTGGGATATTCCAATTATGTTACGAAAAGCAGTCGTTGAAATTGTTGGCAAAGATCAAGTAGAAGGTGTAATCATTGCAACAGTAAATACTGACGGCTCCATCATTCCCGGCAGTGAAAAACGCATTAAAGCAGATTTCGTTTGTATCGCCGGCGGATTATATCCTTTAGCAGAGCTTGCTTCTTTAGCAGGTTGTCCATTCCATTATATTGAACAATTAGGTGGATTCATCCCGTTACATAATGAGCAAATGGAAACCAACTTAGAGGGACTACATGTTGCAGGTAATATTACAGGTATTGAAGGAGCAAAAGTTGCGTTAGCACAAGGGAAAGTTGCTGCGCTTACAATCGCACATAAATTAGACACTGGCACTACAAAGCAAGAAATTCAACGCGCTATTGAAGATGTCGAGACAACAAGAGCAAACGCACATATTCAATTCCATCCAGAAGTTTTAGCAGGTCGCCAACAATTGAAAAAAATTTGGATAGAGTCATATCCAAAAGTCACCAAATAAAACTGTCAGTATTTTAGACAAAACAAAAAAGTGTATAACATTTAAAAATTAGACTATTACCTTGTGTTACATTTACACGCTGCAAGCATTCGAGTCAGCGTAAACAATACTACAAACTGAAGAAAAAAAATCCTTTTCTCACACTACAGAGAAAAGGATTTTTATTTTTTATAGGGTTATTATACGCCCGTGAAAAGCGCTCCCGAAGTGAAGTGTTCATTCAAGTACATATTTTGCTGAAGAGCCTTTTTTATGGCACAAAAAATGCATTAAGAATTATAAGGGAGGGAAATTTTGAAGGGGGGTATTTTTTAACTATTATCTTTAACTCATAAATGTAAGCTTGTGTAATCTCTAACGACAGCTATGTAGTAAGGCGATATGTGGATTTTTCTTAGTAGGAAATGGAATTATACATTCTTAGGGAAAATGCTCAGAACGCAAGGCATTTATGAAAATGAAAAAAGAATTCGTTGTTCGAGGGGGAAATGATGTGGAAGCAATCGTTAATACGTTAGTCGATTACATTTGGGGAAATGCACTCGTTTATTTAGCATTAGGTGTAGGTTTGTATTTCACTGTTCTGACTAGAGCTGTACAATTTCGTTATATTCCAGAGATGATACGATTGTTGCGTGAACGAAAAGAATCAAATGAAGGGATATCATCTTTCCAAGCTTTTTGTATGGCATTATCTGGACGTGTCGGGGTCGGTAATATCGCAGGGGTCGCTACAGCTATTGCAGCAGGTGGACCAGGCGCAGTTTTTTGGATGTGTGTCATGGCGTTCCTTGGAGGTGCAAGCGCTTTCATTGAATCCACACTAGCACAGGTTTATAAAGAAAAAGCAGATGATCAATATCGTGGTGGATCACCGTTTTATATTGAAAAAGGTCTAAAACTTAAAGGTTTCGCTATTTTTGTTGCACTTGTTATTTGTATTTCTTATGGAATTTTAGTACCCGGTATTCAAGCAAATACAATTGCCACTTCATTTAGTACAGCATTTAATATTCCTCCATATATAACAGGTATAGTGATTGTTGCCCTTTTAGGACTAATCATTTTTGGTGGTGTTAAACGTATTGCTCGTGTTGCCGATAAAATTGTGCCTATCATGGCGCTTGCTTACGTTCTTTTAACACTTATTATTTTAGGTGCTCATGCAAGTGAAATTCCTAATATGATTAAATTAATCTTTACAAGCGCATTTGGTACGCACGAAATATTTGGAGGTATAATTGGTACTGCCATCGCTTGGGGTGTAAGACGCTCAGTATTTTCAAATGTTGCTGGAGCTGGTGAAGCAACATTCAGTTCTGCAGCTGCTGAAGTATCCCATCCGGCTAAACAAGGATTAGTACAAGGTTTCTCGATTTACATTGATACTATTATCGTGTGTACAGCAACTGCTCTAATGATTTTAATTACAGGTATGTATAATGTGACACCTCCAGGAGCAACAACGCCCCTAGTTGAAAACATCCCTGGCGTTGTGGCAGGTACTGCTTATACACAAGCCGCAGTCTCTACTGTGTTTAATGATTTTGGTAGTTGTTTCGTGGCTATAGCCATTTTCCTTTTTGCCTTTACAACTTTAATGGCTTACTACTATATCGCAGAAACGACTATCGTATATTTAGATAAAAAACTGCAATACCCAGTATTAAAATTAGTTTTAAAATTGGTCTTCTTAATTGTAGTTTATATTGGAAGTGTCCAATCTGTTAGTTTGATGTGGGGTCTTGGAGATATTGGATTCGGCAGTATGAGTTATTTGAACTTTATTGCCATTGTCTTATTAACAAAACCAGCTTTGAAAGTTTTGCGTGATTACGACCGGCAAAAGAAAGCCGGGCTCGATCCGATTTTTGATCCGCGAGAAGTAGGTATTGAAAACGCTGATTTCTGGATTGAGTACAGTAACAAACATAAACATAATAAATAGAAAAAGAGCAACTACAACATTTTGAATAGTTTGTAGTTGCTCTTTTTATTGCTTTATCACTAATTCCAGAACAAATGCGCTAATGTGCTCGTTTACATCTGGCAAGTTTCTTTAACGATAAAAAAACAGCCAGCACACGGCTGACTGTCATCTTGCCTAGCGACGTCCTACTCTCACAGGGGGAAGCCCCCAACTACCATCGGCGCTAAAGAGCTTAACTTCCGTGTTCGGTATGGGAACGGGTGTGACCTCTTTGCCATCATCACTAGACTATTGTCGACCTTCAATACACGGCGTATTACTGCGTCAGCTTCTCTCGCTCAATCGGTCACGTACGGAGGTACGCTCCCTCATTCACTCGTTTGCTTCCTTGTACTACTTGTGTCTTGAAGCTCTTTATGGCTTTCAATATACGTCGTATCTTGAAACCCTTTATGAAAGAATTGTTCTTTCAAAACTGGATAAACGGTGCATTGAATGTTTCAAACATTGTGGTTAAGTCCTCGATCGATTAGTATTCGTCAGCTCCATGTGTCACCACACTTCCACCTCGAACCTATCTACCTCATCGTCTTTGAGGGATCTTACTTACTTGCGTAATGGGAAATCTCATCTTGAGGGGGGCTTCATGCTTAGATGCTTTCAGCACTTATCCCGTCCACACATAGCTACCCAGCGATGCCTTTGGCAAGACAACTGGTACACCAGCGGTGTGTCCATCCCGGTCCTCTCGTACTAAGGACAGCTCCTCTCAAATTTCCTACGCCCACGACGGATAGGGACCGAACTGTCTCACGACGTTCTGAACCCAGCTCGCGTACCGCTTTAATGGGCGAACAGCCCAACCCTTGGGACCGACTACAGCCCCAGGATGCGATGAGCCGACATCGAGGTGCCAAACCTCCCCGTCGATGTGGACTCTTGGGGGAGATAAGCCTGTTATCCCCGGGGTAGCTTTTATCCGTTGAGCGATGGCCCTTCCATGCGGAACCACCGGATCACTAAGCCCGTCTTTCGACCCTGCTCGACTTGTAGGTCTCGCAGTCAAGCTCCCTTGTGCCTTTACACTCTACGAATGATTTCCAACCATTCTGAGGGAACCTTTGGGCGCCTCCGTTACCTTTTAGGAGGCGACCGCCCCAGTCAAACTGTCCGCCTGACACTGTCTCCTACCCCGCTAAGGGGCATGGGTTAGAATTTCAATACAACCAGGGTAGTATCCCACCGACGCCTCCTTCGAAGCTGGCGCTCCGAGATCTCTGGCTCCTACCTATCCTGTACAAGTTGTACCAAAATTCAATATCAGGCTACAGTAAAGCTCCACGGGGTCTTTCCGTCCTGTCGCGGGTAACCTGCATCTTCACAGGTACTATAATTTCACCGAGTCTCTCGTTGAGACAGTGCCCAGATCGTTACGCCTTTCGTGCGGGTCGGAACTTACCCGACAAGGAATTTCGCTACCTTAGGACCGTTATAGTTACGGCCGCCGTTTACTGGGGCTTCAATTCGCAGCTTCGCTTGCGCTAACCACTCCTCTTAACCTTCCAGCACCGGGCAGGCGTCAGCCCCTATACGTCACCTTACGGTTTTGCAGAGACCTGTGTTTTTGCTAAACAGTCGCCTGGGCCTATTCACTGCGGCTCTCATGCGCTTGCACGCTCAAGAGCACCCCTTCTCCCGAAGTTACGGGGTCATTTTGCCGAGTTCCTTAACGAGAGTTCTCTCGCACACCTTAGGATTCTCTCCTCGACTACCTGTGTCGGTTTGCGGTACGGGCACCTCTCACCTCGATAGAGGCTTTTCTTGGCAGTGTGAAATCAGGAACTTCGTCCATACGGACTCGCCATCACAGCTCAACGTTACAGTGTGCGGATTTGCCTACACACACGCCTTACTGCTTGGACGCGCACAACCAACGGCGCGCTTACCCTATCCTACTGCGTCCCCCCATTTCTCAAACGGTGAGGAGGTGGTACAGGAATATCAACCTGTTGTCCATCGCCTACGCCTATCGGCCTCGGCTTAGGTCCCGACTAACCCTGAGCGGACGAGCCTTCCTCAGGAAACCTTAGTCATACGGTGGACGGGATTCTCACCCGTCTTTCGCTACTCATACCGGCATTCTCACTTCTAAGCGCTCCACCAGTCCTTCCGATCTGACTTCAACGCACTTAGAACGCTCTCCTACCACTGACATCATAGATGTCAATCCACAGCTTCGGTGAATCGTTTAGCCCCGATACATTTTCGGCGCAGCGTCACTCGACCAGTGAGCTATTACGCACTCTTTAAATGATGGCTGCTTCTAAGCCAACATCCTGGTTGTCTGTGCAACGCCACATCCTTTTCCACTTAACGATTACTTTGGGACCTTAGCTGGTGGTCTGGGCTGTTTCCCTTTTGACTACGGATCTTATCACTCGCAGTCTGACTCCCGTGTATAAATATCTGGCATTCGGAGTTTGTCTGAATTCGGTAAACCGGGATGGCCCCCTAGTCCAAACAGTGCTCTACCTCCAGTATTCTCATCACGAGGCTAGCCCTAAAGCTATTTCGGAGAGAACCAGCTATCTCCAAGTTCGATTGGAATTTCTCCGCTACCCACACCTCATCCCCGCACTTTTCAACGTGCGTGGGTTCGGGCCTCCAGTAAGTGTTACCTCACCTTCACCCTGGACATGGGTAGATCACCTGGTTTCGGGTCTACGACCACGTACTAATTCGCCCTATTCAGACTCGCTTTCGCTGCGGCTCCGCCTTCTAAAGCTTAACCTCGCACGTAATCGTAACTCGCCGGTTCATTCTACAAAAGGCACGCTATCACCCATTAACGGGCTCTAACTACTTGTAGGCACACGGTTTCAGGATCTCTTTCACTCCCCTTCCGGGGTGCTTTTCACCTTTCCCTCACGGTACTGGTTCACTATCGGTCACTAGGTAGTATTTAGCCTTGGGAGATGGTCCTCCCGGATTCCGACGGAATTTCACGTGTTCCGCCGTACTCAGGATCCACTCAGGAGAGAACGAACTTTCGACTACAGGGCTTTTACCTGCTCTGGCGGACCTTTCCAAGTCGCTTCATCTAACTCGCTCTTTTGTAACTCCGTATAGAGTGTCCTACAACCCCAAGAGGCAAGCCTCTTGGTTTGGGCTCTTCCCGTTTCGCTCGCCGCTACTCAGGGAATCGATTTTTCTTTCTCTTCCTCCAGGTACTTAGATGTTTCAGTTCCCTGGGTCTGCCTTCAAGACGCTATGAATTCACGTCAAGATACTACGCGATTAAACGTAGTGGGTTCCCCCATTCGGAAATCTCCGGATCAAAGCTCACTTACAGCTCCCCGAAGCATATCGGTGTTAGTGCCGTCCTTCTTCGGCTCCTAGTGCCAAGGCATTCGCCGTGCGCCCTTAATAACTTAACCTACAGCTTTCAATACACATCGTATTTCGTCGTCAGCTTCACTCGTTCAGTCAGTCACGTACAAAGGTACGCTCCTTCCTTCTCTTGATTGCTTCCTAGAACTACTCGTGTCTTGAAACCTTCTTAAATTACTAAGCCTATAAAAAAACTTAAAAAATAAATGTGTTTGTTACAATTTCAATGTCGTTTTATCCAGTTTTCAAAGAACAAGTTTTGAAGTGTTTCATTCGTAAGAATGAACCTTCAAAACTGAACGCAAAACGTAATCTTACAAACCCTAGGTTTGTATTCCGAAAATATCCTTAGAAAGGAGGTGATCCAGCCGCACCTTCCGATACGGCTACCTTGTTACGACTTCACCCCAATCATCTATCCCACCTTCGGCGGCTGGCTCCAAAAGGTTACCCCACCGACTTCGGGTGTTACAAACTCTCGTGGTGTGACGGGCGGTGTGTACAAGGCCCGGGAACGTATTCACCGCGGCATGCTGATCCGCGATTACTAGCGATTCCGGCTTCATGTAGGCGAGTTGCAGCCTACAATCCGAACTGAGAACGACTTTATCGGATTAGCTCCCTCTCGCGAGTTGGCAACCGTTTGTATCGTCCATTGTAGCACGTGTGTAGCCCAGGTCATAAGGGGCATGATGATTTGACGTCATCCCCACCTTCCTCCGGTTTGTCACCGGCAGTCACCTTAGAGTGCCCAACTAAATGATGGCAACTAAGATCAAGGGTTGCGCTCGTTGCGGGACTTAACCCAACATCTCACGACACGAGCTGACGACAACCATGCACCACCTGTCACCGTTGTCCCCGAAGGGAAAACCATATCTCTACAGTGGTCAACGGGATGTCAAGACCTGGTAAGGTTCTTCGCGTTGCTTCGAATTAAACCACATGCTCCACCGCTTGTGCGGGCCCCCGTCAATTCCTTTGAGTTTCAGTCTTGCGACCGTACTCCCCAGGCGGAGTGCTTAATGCGTTAGCTGCAGCACTAAGGGGCGGAAACCCCCTAACACTTAGCACTCATCGTTTACGGCGTGGACTACCAGGGTATCTAATCCTGTTTGCTCCCCACGCTTTCGCGCCTCAGCGTCAGTTACAGACCAGAAAGTCGCCTTCGCCACTGGTGTTCCTCCAAATCTCTACGCATTTCACCGCTACACTTGGAATTCCACTTTCCTCTTCTGCACTCAAGTCCCCCAGTTTCCAATGACCCTCCACGGTTGAGCCGTGGGCTTTCACATCAGACTTAAAGGACCGCCTGCGCGCGCTTTACGCCCAATAATTCCGGACAACGCTTGCCACCTACGTATTACCGCGGCTGCTGGCACGTAGTTAGCCGTGGCTTTCTAATAAGGTACCGTCAAGGTACAGCCAGTTACTACTGTACTTGTTCTTCCCTTACAACAGAGTTTTACGATCCGAAAACCTTCTTCACTCACGCGGCGTTGCTCCATCAGGCTTTCGCCCATTGTGGAAGATTCCCTACTGCTGCCTCCCGTAGGAGTCTGGGCCGTGTCTCAGTCCCAGTGTGGCCGATCACCCTCTCAGGTCGGCTACGCATCGTCGCCTTGGTGAGCCGTTACCTCACCAACTAGCTAATGCGCCGCGGGCCCATCTTATAGCGACAGCCGAAACCGTCTTTCAGTGTTTCACCATGAGGTAAAACAGATTATTCGGTATTAGCCCCGGTTTCCCGGAGTTATCCCAAACTATAAGGTAGGTTGCCCACGTGTTACTCACCCGTCCGCCGCTAACGTCAAAGGAGCAAGCTCCTTCTCTGTTCGCTCGACTTGCATGTATTAGGCACGCCGCCAGCGTTCGTCCTGAGCCAGGATCAAACTCTCCATAAAAAGAAATTTGATTAGCTCAAATTGTTTTGCTGGCATCATGTTTGATGTCCAAAATTCCGCTTCGTTCACTAACTCAAGGTTAGCTACTAAAAACTTTATTGATTACGTTTTGCTTGTTCAGTTTTCAAGGTTCATATCATCTTGTAATGACGACTTTTATATCATACAACATAAAAAATTGAATGTCAACAAGTTTTTAAAAAGTTTTTTTGGAGCGGGTGATGAGAATCGAACTCACGACATCAGCTTGGAAGGCTGAGGTTTTACCATTAAACTACACCCGCAAGAAATAATATTTATATAAATGGCGCGCCCGACAGGAGTCGAACCCATAACCTTCTGATCCGTAGTCAGACGCTCTATCCAATTGAGCTACGGGCGCATATATTAGTAAATCGACTTGGTGCGGCCGAGAGGACTTGAACCTCCACGGGGTTGCCCCCACTAGGCCCTCAACCTAGCGCGTCTGCCATTCCGCCACGACCGCATTCAAATAGCAGCTTTCTTATTATAATATAATAATCATAAAAGTCAACTTTTTTCTTAAAAAGATGAGCCATGAAGGACTCGAACCTTCGACCCTCTGATTAAAAGTCAGATGCTCTACCAACTGAGCTAATGGCTCAAATTAAGAATGAATGGCTGGGGTACTAGGATTCGAACCTAGGCATGACGGAATCAAAATCCGTTGCCTTACCGCTTGGCTATACCCCAATAAGTGGCGGTCCCGACCGGGATCGAACCGGCGATCTCCTGCGTGACAGGCAGGCATGTTAACCGCTACACCACGGGACCTTTTTTGCATATTTACATAATAAAAATTAATGAAATGACCCCTACGGGATTCGAACCCGTGTTACCGCCGTGAAAGGGCGGTGTCTTAACCACTTGACCAAGGGGCCATGGCTCCGAAGGCAGGACTCGAACCTGCGACAACCTGATTAACAGTCAGGTGCTACTACCAACTGAGCTACTTCGGAATAATTCATATGTTTTTGTCGTCGTTATCTTGTCGACTTTTACTATTATAGGGACATATCATGTAAACGTCAACCCTTTTTATCAAGTTTTTTTATTCAACTAGTTTTAAGCGGCCTAAACACTTACTACAGCAGTATTTCTCCACATTCATTCTAATTTTCCTTACATATATTTGTTGGCATTTTACACATGTATATGTATAGAGACGACGTTGCTTTTTCTGTGTAGTTTTTGGTATCTGCAATGTTGAACAAAAACGAGGTGCACCTACTTTTTTTAATAGCTCTCGAAAATCTTTGTCACGATGTTGATACCCCTTACCTTCTAAATGTAAATGATAATGGCATAATTCGTGTCGAACAATTCCCTCTACTTCACTAATTCCATACAATTCACACGCTTTTGGATTAATTTCTATATTGTGCGATTGTAAAAGATATCGTCCGCCTGTTGAACGTAATCTTGGATTAAAATATGCTTGATGCATAAATGACTTCTGGAAACTTTCTAATGATATTCTACTGACAAGCTTTTGTAGCTCCTCATTGTTCATAGCTAATTCACCTCTAACAACAAGAATACCACACTGCGTAGTATAGACAGTGTGGTATGAATTTATTACATTTCCATTGTTTGATTTTTAGGAGGAAGCATTGTTAATGCAATGCGCCCTTTATTGACATCTATTTGTTCTACCCAAACGGTCACAATGTCACCGAGAGCAACAACTTCTAATGGATGTTTAATCCGTTTTTTTTGTAATTTAGAAATATGCACAAGCCCGTCCTGCTTCACTCCAATATCTACAAATGCTCCGAAATCGACTACGTTTCTCACTGTACCTTGCAATTCCATCCCAACTAGTAAGTCTTCCATTTTTAAGACATCTGTTTTCAACAGCGGCTGAGGAAATGCATCTCGTGGATCACGACTTGGTTTCATCAATGTATCCACAATATCCTGGATTGTGACAACTCCAATATCTAAAATCCCACTTAAATTTTGTATATCTAGTGATGCAATAGCTTCCTCTGCCTTCTGCGTCCCAATCTCTTTTTTATCAATTTGCGCCACCTCTAAAATCTGCTCTGCTACACTATAGCTTTCAGGGTGAATACCAGTCGCGTCGAATGCATTTTTTGCTTCTGGAACACGTAAGAACCCAATTGCTTGTTCATACGTTTTGGCACCAAGTCGCGGAATTTTCTTTAGTTGAGCACGCGTTGTAAACTGTCCATTTTCTTCTCGCACCTTCACGATATTCTCCGCAACCATTTTCGATAATCCAGAAACGTGTTGTAATAGCGAAGCTGAAGCTGTATTAACATCTACGCCAACTTGGTTAACAGCAGTCTCTACTATAAATGTTAAGGATTCCGTCAATTTCTTTTGAGAGACATCATGCTGATACTGACCTACTCCAACTGCTTTTGGCTCAATTTTCACTAACTCCGACAACGGATCCTGCAAGCGACGTGCAATAGAAACGGCACTACGTTGCTCTACTTGTAAATCTGGAAACTCTGCACGGGCAACCTCAGAGGCTGAATAAACAGATGCCCCCGCTTCATTGACAATAACGTAGGATACATTAGTTTCAAGCTCATTCAAAACATCTGCAATAAATTGTTCTGTTTCACGCGAGGCTGTACCATTACCAATTGCAATTATAGTAATTGGATATTTCGCTAAAATCCCTTTCACAATTGCTTTAGATTTTGCTACATCTGGTTTAGGAGGGTGTGGATAAATGGCTGTAACCTCTAACATTTTCCCTGTTTCATCTACAACAGCTAACTTACAGCCTGTACGGTAAGCTGGATCAACACCCAGTACATATTTCCCTTTCATTGGAGGCTGTAGTAAAAGATTGCGTAAATTCTCAGAGAAAATGTGTATAGCCTGTGCCTCTGCCTTTTCCGTAAGTTCATTTCGTAACTCTCTTTCAATAGAAGGCTGAATTAGACGCTTGTACGAATCCTCTATTGCTAGCTTCACTTCAGCAATGGCTGGTGAAGAACCTGTAGCAGGAATCCATTCCTTCCACATAATCATCAATACTCGATCTACTGGAACATGAATGGCAACCTTTAAGATTTCTTCTTTCTCACCACGATTTACAGCTAAAATACGGTGTGGGACGATACGATTTACAGGCTCTTCATATTCGTAATACATTTCGAAAACGTTTTTTTCGTCTCCCGCTGAGTTTTTTACACCTGTTACGAGTACTCCATCTTTCCATGAATACGTACGAATTTTTTCGCGAATTGCTGCGTCATCGGCAAAGCGCTCTGCTAAAATATCTCGCGCCCCAGCTAATGCTTCCTCGACATTGGCAACTTTATCTTCATCTACGAAAGCCACTGCTAATTGTTCTAAAGCATCACTACGATACTCTAATAGAAGATCTGCAAGTGGTTCTAACCCTTTTTCTTTCGCTATTGTCGCCTTTGTTCGGCGTTTTTGTTTATAAGGTCGATATAAATCCTCTACGCGCTGTAAAACAGTTGCTGTTTTAATAGCTTGTTCTAATTCAGGTGTTAGTTTATTTTGTTCTTGAATTAATCGTATAACCTCTTCTTTGCGTTGCTCAAGTTGCTGTATGTAGTGATAGCGATCCTCTACAGCTTTAATCTGTACCTCATCAAGGGACCCAGTAGCTTCTTTTCGATAACGTGCAATGAATGGCACGGTATTTCCTTCTTCTAATAATTTAATTACAGCCTCAGCTTGACCCGGCTTAACAGCTACATCCTTTGCAATGAGCTGTAACATTTGCTTTTGTTCCATATCATCACTACCTTTTTTCTTTTCATTTTACCATTACACTTTACTAAAAATGCAAAAAAATAGTCTACTCTGAAAGTAGAGTAAACCATTTTAATAAAGTGAAACTTTAATCGGCGGGGGTTTCTTCATCTCCACCGATTATTAGTCTTCACCAATCAGGCTTTTACGGGCAGTTCATCTCCCACATAATTTCTTCACTTTTCGCCATATCTTTGAGATGGGAGTCTTGTACCTGACGCTTCACTTTCGATACAGATAAATCACTACCTGTTAATGCAGTATAAAAATAAGAGGCATTTGCTACTTTTGGATATTTAATTTAACAGCACGCAACACACCACTCAAAAATTTAGAGCGAAACACCATCACTTGTTAGGATAGCTTCTTGCAATTTCTTTATTGCCTTCCTTTGTACTCTAGATACATGCATTTGAGAAATTCCTAATCGTTCTCCAACTTCTTTTTGAGTGAGTTGCTCTAAATATGTAAGTTGAATTATTTGTTGTTCTCGCTCACTTAAAACACTTATCGCATCAGAAACCACCATTCTTTTATTGGTCATTTCATAGCCGCTATCTTCTTTACCCGTAATATCAAATAACGTTACAGGACTACCGTCGGAATTCGACTCTATTGAACGATCCATAGAAAGAGCATGGTAACTACGGCTCATCTCCATAGCCTCTAATACTTCTTCCTCTTCCACCTCTAGTCGATCCGCGATTTCCATGATTGATGGAGAACGCTGCAACTCAATTGTCAATGCTTCCACTGTTGTTTTAATTCGCGGTCCTAACTCTTTTATCCGTCTTGGTACGTGAACATCCCAAGTTTTATCACGTAAAAAGCGCTTGATTTCTCCAATAATCGTTGGCACAGCAAATGCCTCAAAGCTTCGACCAACATGAAGATCAAAACGTCTTATTGCACCTAGCAACCCCAGCATACCTACTTGAACAATATCATCATCATAATATTTACCATTCGAATATTTGCGAGCGATAGACTCAACTAAATATTGATAATGAATCACTAAATTTGTTTGCGCTTCATCATCCTCTGTTGACTGGTACAATGCAATCCATCTCAAAACATCTTCCCTAGACGCAGATTTATGTAATGATTCTTTCGACATTTTTTTCCACCTGCTCTCTAGCGACATACTTTGTCATGAAAACAGTTACGCCACCATCGTTATTTATCATCACCTCATCCATCAAAGTTTCCATTAAATAAAGTCCTAAACCCCCTTCGCGTAGCCCTGCAATATTCTCTTCAGGGTGATACGGACCAATCTTCGTCTTTATCTCCTCAAAATTAAAACTATTGCCGTAATCCGCAATCATCATTTCTAGTTTATTTTCATACAAAGCGCAACCGATGACGATTTCTCCTTCTTCATCATCCTTATAGGCATGATGTACAACATTTGTTACCGCTTCACTTGCTGCGATTTTTAAGTCCTCAATATCATCATAATTAAATCCAATACGACTAGCTAAACCAGAAACCGTTAACCGAATCACACTGACAAATTGCGGTTTTGCAGGAACCCTTATCTCAATATAATCAAATTCCTTCATTTTCGTAATTCCACCTTTTTATCAGTTTCAATATCCATTAAGTCGCTTAAACCAGTAATTTCAAATAATCTTTGTAGTCTACTCGATAAACCAACAAGTTTAACCTTACCATTTTCACGTGATGCTCTTTTATAAAAGGCGACAAAAATCCCTAGACCTGTACTATCCATATAATTAACTTTTGATAAATTAAGCTCTATTTCTAAACCTTCCGTAATCTTCACTGCCTCCAATTCCTCTCTTAGGCTTGAAGCAGTAAAAGTATCTATTTCGCCCTCAACAAATCCGTATAATTTATTATCAAGTTCTTTAAAATGTATCGTCATATCCATTACAACACACCTCCACCATATTTGTGAGACTGTACTTCTTTTCCCGTCATTGCAAAAAATTAAACCTTAAATATCTATTTTTTTAAAATGACTACCGTAAAATCATCTGATAGTTTAAAATCCTGTATTTTTTCAATTTGCTTATAAAGAAGATTACATAAGTGCTGAGCTGATACATGTTTATTCTCCACTATCAATGACGTAATAACCTCCCGTGAATTCAAATCATCCCTCGCTCTGAACTCAGTAACACCATCTGTCATCATTACTACGATGTCGTTATCTTCTAAAAGAATTTCATTATACGAATATTTTGAGTCAGACAACACACCTAGTAATAGTCCTTTCGCCTCCAAAGAGAAAAATTCACCGTGTTTAGCGCTATAATGCAATGCTGGCTCATGACCTGCAGAAGCATATGAAAAAATACTGTTTTGTATATCCAAGCACCCGTAAAACATGGAAACAAACATACTGTCGTCTACACCTTTTTCAATTACTCGATTGATGACTTCTAATACATATGAAGGATCTTTATAAGCGTATTCTAACGTTTCAAGACCATACTTTACCATAGACATACACAATGCAGCCGGAACCCCTTTACCAACAACATCTGTCACAGCTACACTTAAATAATCCTCTCGATTATACAAAAAATGCACATAGTCTCCATTCATCTTACGAATTGGAATCGATATCATTCCTATATCAATACTTGATAGTTGTGGTACGACTGTTTTAAGTAATGTTTTTTGAATGTTTGTAGCAATTTTCATTTCCATTTCATACTCTGCTTGTATTTGTAGCAGGCTTTGATGCTCTCTATGCGCCATTCCGTAATGAACCATTACTTCGATAAGAAAATCATATGCGGGCTGATCTTCAACCATTCTATCCGGAAAAATCTTTCCAACTGCGTTTTTATGAATATTTACAACATCCTCAGGCGAAATATTCTTTTGGATTAATTGACGAGTGAAATTTTGAGCAATGTACAAATTCTTTTCGGTTTGATCGGACATGTAATCCGACAAAATCTTCTCATATTGAGATTCTAATTGTTTCAACATTTTCACATCCTAACGCAACCGTTTTTCAGCTCTTATCGTCGTACCTTCTCCGACAACCGATTGAATAATCATACTGTCCATCAATCGATTAACACCTGGTAAGCCCGCGCCGAGCCCTCCTGAAGTGGAATAGCCATCCTCCATTACTTTCCGAACATCTTTTATTCCTGCGCCTTGATCAGTTGCGATAACAACTATTTTCTTCTCAATATCCGTTTCAACTCTTTCAACTTCAATGACACCTACACTTGCATATAAATATATATTTCGAGCTAACTCACTAATAGCTGTAGTGATTCGAGCCTGATCAACAGTGCCAAATCCAAGTGCCTTTGCTTCGTCACGCCCCAGTTGTCTTGCTGCAACTATATCCCACTCAGTAATAATTTCAACCGAAGACCTAAATGTCACTGGTGTTCCCCCAATTCCTTTCGGAGTTTTACTCTTACACTTTTATTCGACCTGCTTGACTATTTTTTACACCTTATTTCAAGCTCTTTACAAAAAATGTACTTGACTGCACATTTCACTGCCTTCCGCGGGTGTAGCATCTCTCGCTCCAAGTACTCTTTTCTCAACTTACTTTTTATCAAGAACAGATTTTGTATTGATCATAAAATTCTATGTATTTTTTCTTAACCCTCTTGAAAATTTTTTCAAAAATCTATTCTAACTATAAATCTTTGCTTTATCTTAAATCTATTAATACCATTTTTGAATAGTAAATTCAATTTATGGTAAAGAACTATTTAAACAAACAATACAAAAAAGCATCGAGATGAAAAATCACCCCGATGCCTCTATACACATATGTATATCAAAATTTAACAAGCCCTAAACTAATCATCAATGCACCGTCAACTTTCTCCATCACAGCATGATCAAGTTGTGTAATACGATCTGTCAATCTTGATTTATCAATCGTCCGCACTTGCTCAAGCAGAATAACCGAGTCACGTTCAAAACCATACTTTTCAGCATTGATTTCAACGTGCGTCGGTAACTTTGCTTTTTGAATCTGTGCAGTAATAGCTGCGATGATGACAGTCGGACTAAATCGATTGCCAATATCATTTTGAATAATCAGCACCGGTCTAGTGCCCCCTTGTTCGGACCCAACTACCGGCGATAAATCTGCAAAAAAAACGTCACCACGTTTTACATTCAAAGTGTCATCCCCCGCTAACGAGACGCTCCACCGTATGTTGTGCTTCATATTCTGCATGCAAGCATTCACTTGCAATTTTCAGATTAATATGAGACATTTCAACATATCCTTTCATCATAGCTTCCCGTATTTGATTTGGTTGCTCCTGCATTAAAACTTTGCGCGACAAAATACGCGCCAAAGATTCACTTTCAATTACTTCCTTTGTTTGTAGAAATAGTCTGTCTTGAACAGCAATTGTAGCTTCTCTTAACCTTTTCTCGTACACAGCAAGCACCTCCAACGGAACCATCCACTTTTCATTACTTCCCATTCTACCATTGAAAGATATTGTTGAAAAGACACGAAATGACACAATATCTGACAACTTAAAGTCCAAGTTGTAAAAATATGTTGGTTGTCGAAGGTATATGCCGATACATTCATCTTGCAATAATTCACAAATTGTGAATTGCTCAGCTTCTTAGTAAATTAACATTTTCTCCAGTTATAGTTCATTCACCAAGTTTTTTAGTTAGCTTTTGTCTAGTATTCATTTGTCCAAAGTAAAACGTTGACACTACTTAAGACCACCTATACAAAATTCTTTTCCTCTATGAAGAAGAAAAATTCTTCTAAGGTGAGACTAAAGTCAAATGTATAATCTAGGAACTCTTGCTGTAATAATGCATGGTACTTCATAATTAATGGTTTCAAGCTTCGCTGCCCATTCATTCATTGCAATAACATCCTGTCCTTGACGACCAATGAGTGTTACTTTCTCACCTATAGCATATGCTTTTGGCAAGGCAACCATACATTGGTCCATACAAATTCGTCCAACAATCGGCATTCTTTGTCCATCAATCAATACTTCTTGTCCACCTAATTTGCGAATTACTCCATCAGCATAGCCTATCGGTATTGTTCCTATCCACATATCAGAAGGGGCTACAAATGTAGCTCCATAGCCAACTGAATCACCTGTTTGTAATTGTTTCACATGTACTAGCTCACTTTCGAGTGAAAACGCTGGCTGTAACGGAAATGGTAAAATACCTTCTACATAAGGAGATGGTGATAATCCATACATTGAAATACCATATCTGACAGCGTCAAATTGTAGATGCGCATTTTTCACTAAGGATGTAGCCGTGTTTGATGCATGAACAAGTCTAGGCTTTTCAGGCAATACAGTTACACATCTCTCAAAAAAATGTACCTGGCTATCGAAGTATGATGTATCCTCTTCATCTGCAGTCGCAAAATGTGTAAATATCCCGTCAACTTCCATATTCACGGTATTCTGTATTGTTTGATAAAGATTCAATAATTCTTGCTCGGAACGAACGCCAATTCTGCCCATTCCACTATCTACTTTTATATGTAGTCTTAATGGATTTTCTTCATTAGCTATGAACGGAGCAGCTTGTTGTACCCATTCGTTTGCAAATACCGTAAGAATTATGCGCTGTTGGGCAGCATACGGTACAAACGAAACGGGTGAAGCACCCAATAGTAGTATGTCTGGTTCTTCAAAATGTGCTCGAATATGTAATGCTTCGTCGGGTGTTGCCACAGCGAGCATTGTTGCGCCTGCCTCAAGTGCTGCTTTTGCAACGGCTACATCTCCATGGCCATATGCATTTGCCTTTACTACAGCAATAATTTGAACATTAGGTCGAAGTAGCTTTTTCAAATTTTTTACGTTTTGTTGGATTGCTTGTAAGTCTACAATTGCTTTGCTTGGTCTAAAATGCTGCTGTATCTTCATTAGAATACCCTCTTTATTTTTTATTAAAACATTATGTATTGCTTAAATTGCCTTTTCTCTACGACTGCACACCAAGTTGTTCTATTTTAGACTATTTTTCTACATAACCTCCATCATATAATATATGACTTAACACTTTCTAAACAGTGTTAATATTCATCAAAACTGTACTATTTTGCTTAATAAGCTACAGCTTTCTTCATGTAGAAAGCTGTAGCTAAAACATTACTTCATACCGCTTTTCGTCATAGAGGCTGCAACTTCCACCATCTCTTCACGAGTCAATTTACTTGACGCTACAAAGAATGCGACGCCATCCTTTTCCCAGCTGATAGATGTATCTGTAATAGCCCCAATCGTAAAGCCTAAATCTACCGGATCACCAGGAGTTGATACTGGTAGCATAGCAGTTCCTTTTGTAACTGGTTGTTGCATTACCGTAAATGCCTTATCACCTTCGAATGTTAAGATGACACGTTCCATTCCACCATCTTGAATAACTTTCTCATCCACCATTTTCGTATTCGCCCAATTGACAACAGGGTAGTGTGTTTGGAACTCTTTATATTCGACTTCTGCACCTACTGCTTCTTTTCCT
The DNA here is from genome assembly GCF_030348505.1 of Lysinibacillus sp. G4S2. Lineage (NCBI taxonomy): Bacteria > Bacillati > Bacillota > Bacilli > Caryophanales > Bacillaceae > Lysinibacillus > Lysinibacillus sp. G4S2. The sequence goes on from NZ_JAUCFJ010000002.1 coordinate 4,998,373, forward strand.
TCTTTTTCATCTTTGCCGTCTTTGTTGTCAGTGCTCTCTTTGTTTTCTTTGTTTTCTTTGTTCTCTTTGCTGTCTTTGTTGTCAGTGCTCTCTTTGTTCTCTTTGCTGTCTTTTCCATCTTTCGCTGGTGGTGCAGCTTGTTCACCTTTTGTTCCATCTGTTTCCGTAAATTGTTCAACCGCATATTCTTTAGCTGCGTGTTGGACACCTAATTTAATATTTTTAAATGTGATACGGATTTGCTCTTCTTTTACATCATTCATAATTACTACGGAAGTTGGTAGCATTGTTTTCTTATCAACTGTTATAACTTGATGAGGCATACTATTTTTATAGCTATTTCTAGTAGCCGCTTCAAATATATATGCTTTGTCCTCTTCTTTCATGACTAAATTTTTATCTTCTGCTAAATCTTCTGCTAGTGCGCCTATTAAATAAGCCTGACTATTTTTCTTTGGCCAATCACTTTGGAACTTATACATTTTGTTTAAAGTAGGTGTGACTACAAAAACTCCATCTGCGTTTCGCACTATCATTTGTGAAACATCTTTCCCACTTTCTACTACTTCTACTCGATAAAAATCAGGTTTCGTATGCCAAACTGTTACATCATATTTTCTCGGCTCCCCACCAGATTTAATCTCCATCGTAGCGTTCAACTCATAACCATTTGTCTCTGCCCATTTCCCATTAACTTTCTTCAACACTTTTTCCTGTGAGGCTGCACCACATGCCGACAGAAGTAATATCGTACAAAGTAAGACGAGCCATTTAACTATACGGTTGCCCACGCTTTCACCCTTTCTTCTTTCAAATCCACTACGACAATATATGAACCGTATTTGTCAGTTATGTCATTTGAAGAAAAGGCAATATATTTTATCTTCACTAAATAAATTTTGAAGAAAATATAGTGTCAACCTACATATGGATCTGAGTTGCCACTGCTTACATTTGCAATATTACTTGTGCCGCTGCATATTGCTTGGAATGTGTAATACTTACAAATCCATTTACAAGTTCTCCTTTAAAATATAAAACTGGGTTACCAGCTTCTCCTCTTAATATTTCAATATCATGAAGCTTACATTCTTCACCAATCCCTGTTCCTAATGCCTTTGAAAATGCTTCTTTTGCAGCAAATCGTCCAGCCAAAAATTCTATTCTACGAGTTTCTGAATGTGCATCAAACAAAGCTTTTTCCTTTTCAGATAAAATGCGATCTTTAAATTTATTTGTTCTCCCCATTGCTTTAACAATGCGGTCAATTTCTACAATGTCGAGACCAATTCCTTTAATCATTTGAACTTCTCCTTTTCCTATTTCTATAAAGCCATGTATAATAATTGTAAATTGAGGTGGAGTCATGTTTAGTAGAACAGAAAATTTTAAGCAATATACGAAGTATTACCCTGTTGTTTCAACATTAATAGCGATTAATTTAGTTCTTTATGTAATAACTATCTTACCTGGCATAGGAACACTCGTAATGAATTACGGAATCCAGGTGAACTTCCTTATCGAAAACGGTGAATGGTGGCGTATTTTTTCTGCAATGTTTTTACATGCTAACTTTTCGCACGCGTTCTTTAATATGTTTTCACTGTTTTTATTTGGACCAGAGCTTGAAAAAATCGCTGGTAAGGCTCGCTTTATGACGATTTATTTATTATCTGGGATTGTAGGAAACATGGCAACCTATCTACTTCAGGAAAGTAGTTATGGAAGTCTCGGCGCAAGCGGAGCCATATTCGGAATATTCGGTGCATTTGGGGCACTTGTATATTATACACGCCGCACAATGCCTATGCTTCGTAAACTTATTTTACCAATCATTGTTATCAGTGTTATTATGACTTTTTTACAACCAGATGTGAATGTCTATGCTCACTTAGGTGGTTTAGTAACAGGATTCCTTCTTGGACTCATTTACTTACACCCAAAAAGAATTTTAAGCTGGCGCAAACAAAAGATGGCAGGTAAATAACAATCTTGAAGAGGAGTTGTCTTACGGTGATAGCACTGGGGACTACTCCTCTTATTCTTTCTTCAAAAGCGTCATACTCATCTTCTTCCATTCATCTGCTAGAGGCTTTAACTTATTTGCTGAAATAAGTTAAATCATAGAACAACAGTATCCTCTTTCACTCTCTTTTTGTCCATTCAGCTACCGTTAGCCGATAGACAACTTGATTCACATAGTGGTCATAAAACCACTCTACATCCCTTAAACGCCCTTCTTCATTCAATCCAAACACTTTTGAAATTGTACGCGAGTGCAGCGGCTCATCGGACGCCCCCTAGAAGCTTTGCTCTGTGCGAAAGCGAAGCGGCAGCGGCAAATGTTTTATCTGTGCGAAAGCGTAGCGTCAGCAACAACGCGTACAGTCGGAACGGAAATCAACCTCATTTTATGGTGATAATCCTGTTTTATGGCTCATCACCATAGTTGTGGATGACATTTTTAAAAATATATGCACTGTATATTGGTTGATTGGAGTGGAGACTGGGCGACTCCTAGGGGATTAGCGTCACAGATGAGACCCTGGAGCGAGCATCGCGAGTGAAGCGCCTCATCGGACGCCCCCTGGAAGCTTTGCTCTGTGCGAAAGCGAAGCGACAGCAACAAAGCGCCCAGTCGGAACGGAAATCAACCACACGTTTTGGTGAAGCGCCTGTTTTATTCTATTATATACATTTTTTTCCTGTTTTCATAGATGAAAAAACTAATCCTTACTATTAATTGTAAGGATTAGCTAAATAGCAAATTTAATGTTCATACCAGGATAATATCGATTCAGCATCTTGCTGCTCCAAACTCGATACTTTCCCTGTTATACCATTCATCCCTGACATTACCGTTGCTTTTATAGACATAACATTTTTTCTTCTTTGGAAATATGTTTGAGTACTTTCAATAGATTGTATACGTTTTTTCTCCATGAAAAGTGTTATGCGGCTGAACACACGATATTGCATAGTTAATTGCTTTCCATCAATCTTATAACCGGCTGTTTTATGTTGCCAAATACCAAGTAATATCGTTAGCGGTATTATCAACAACGAAAGTAACCCATACGGATACATGAAATAACTACATACTCCAATTATAGGTATGAGCCAAACAAAATCAATTCGGTAAAAAGTTGAACGAGCTCTTTTTGGAGAATGGGTAAACTCCGGACGCCAATTCATATTAGGGAAAAGTTGTTCTAACGTTTGCAGACAATCCTGTTTCTGAATAAGCGGGAATAGAGTAATTTTTTTATCTATCCCATCTTCACCGTTTCCTCCAGCACTCTCAACAACTACAGTTGCAAAGCCAAACAATTGACGCAATGGATTCTCTACAATTCGAATAGCTTGAATTCGATTTAAAGGCAATGTAATTCGCTTTTTCTCAAGCAATCCTTTTGTAATCATAAGCTTTTCATCTTCAATTCGGACTGTATAATCATAATAATTGATAAGAGTAATAACAACCGACACAACCCATGCCACAATAAGGATGAGCATCACTGTTAATGCAACTAAAAATACACCAATTTTCACGAAATCAGCTACCTCGTGAAATACCGTTTCATATGGGATTATATCTGAAAACTGAGAGATGATTGCTGCAAGTCCCGACAGCACGACTCCAATACCGCCTGAAGTCGTTGCCAATACAATTAAATCACGTACTGACATATGATAAATCGTTGGGATCGATACTTCCTCCACTATTGGAAGTGATTGCTCATCAACTATTTGTTCAATTACTTGATTTTTTGCACGACGCATTTCCAACTCTATGACATCTGCTGAGGCCTTACGTATAGCCGTTAACTCCACCTCAGGTTTCCCGTCCTTACTCCCCGCAGTTTCAACCTGCACCTTAACTAAGCCAAATAAGCGATGAAAAATACCCTCATTGTAATTTAAACTTTGAATACGTTCAAACGGGATATATCGCTTCTTTTTAACGAACAAACCGTATTTTACACGTAATTCTCCATCTTCAAACCAATAGACAAATGTACGCCATTTAACAATACCACCAACAAGCGCAAGCAAAGCACCTACTCCCCATACACCGAACAACAAAACCGTCTGAAAAAAATGTTCACTATGAAAATTAAAAGAAAAATTAAAACCATTCGTTACAACAATAATAGCAACAGGTATAATCATGCTTTTTAATGCTTTCGCACTTGTAATAATAGCCGATACTGGGTGTAAACGATTTATTTCCTTAGACATCATCTTCCGCCACCCTTGCTAATTCCGAAATACGTGCACGAAGCCCATCAGCCTCGTCCATCACAAGTGCAGGTATTGTATGTACAGTTGCCGCTGTCGATATTGAAATATTACCTAAGCCATATCTTTTTAATATCGGCCCTTGTGTCGTATCAACATGCTGTACACGCACCATTGGAATGAGTGTACGTTTAACGATAAATAAACCATGTTGCACTTCAATCTCATTTTCACACACCTCATAGCGCCAGCGTTCCCATCTTATCTTTGGAAATAGATAAGCAGATAAGGTAGCACTTAGTATGACTACAGCAACTGCAATGAAATAAATAAATGATGACCATTCAAAATAATAGGTACAGTAGCATACTATCGCAGCTATGATCAATAACAATAACGTTTGTAATACACCATATAAACGCCACACAGTTAAACCTTTTCGAGAAATTTTATGTATTGGTTCTGCTCTCAAAGTAGTCCCCTCTCTTTCTTTAACTACGTATACGTAATCAGTAATCATTTTGTTTCAAATTTATATCAATTTCGCCTTGGTCACCCGCTAAAAGAAGTTAAAAAAACCTTACAGCCACTTGACTGTAAGGTTTAATCATATTAATAAAGTAAAATTTAGTCTTCGTGACGACGTGGTGCGCGTGAACGACCTTGTCCACCTTCACGGCGACCTCCGTCACGGCGTCCGCCTTCTCGACGTTCTCCGCCGCGTCCTCCACGACGATCTCCGCCACGTCCGCCATCACGACGTCCGTTAAAGCTACGGTTGCCGCCGCGTCCGCGATCTCCGCCACCACGATTGCCAGAACGCTCACGACGCATTGGTAATGGACGTTCTTCAGTAATTGTTACTGGCGTGTCATCTGGCTCTTTTGTTAATGAACGAATAGCAGCAGCTACAACATCAGTTGCATCATGGTTTTCAAGTAATTCTGCCGCAAGTGTGCGATAATCACCTAAATCATTGTTCGCAATAAGACCTTCTAATGTCTCAACAGATAGACGTTGTTGACCCACTAAAGCTTCATCAGATGATGGTGGACGAAGTGGAGTCATACGTTTTTTCGTTGTTTCTTCTACAATACGTAAATAACCCATTTCGCGTGGTGTTACAAACGTTACCGCAAGACCTGATTTACCTGCACGGCCAGTACGACCAATACGGTGAACATAAGACTCAGGATCTTGAGGAATATCGAAGTTATAAACATGTGTTACACCAGAAATATCAAGCCCACGAGCAGCTACATCTGTTGCCACAAGAATGTCAATTTTATTTTCTTTAAATTGACGTAATACGGAAATACGTTTCGCTTGGCTTAAATCACCATGAATCCCTTCAGCAAGGTAACCACGGATTGATAACGCTTGTGCAAGTTCATCCACGCGACGTTTTGTACGCCCAAAGATGATTGCAAGTTCTGGTTGGTGAACGTTTAATAAACGAGATAGAATGTCGAACTTTTCACGTTCAGCAGACTTCACAAAATATTGATCGATGTTATCAACCGTTAATTCTTTAGCTTTAATTTTTACGATTTCTGGATCACGCATAAATGTTTCAGCAATTTTACGAATTGCTGGTGGCATTGTTGCTGAGAACAGTAATGTTTGACGTTCAGTTGGAACGTTTTCTAAGATTGAATTAATATCATCAATAAAGCCCATGTTTAACATTTCATCTGCTTCATCAAGTACCAATGTTTGAACATCTTCTAATTTTAACGTACGACGATTAATATGATCGATGATACGTCCTGGAGTACCAACAATAATTTGTGGTCTATTTTTCAGCGCACGGATTTGACGGCCGATTTCTTGACCTCCGTAAACTGATAATAATTTTACACGTTTGTCATAACCAATTTTATAAAGCTCTTCTGAAACTTGAATCGCTAATTCACGAGTTGGAGCAATTACTAATGCTTGGATGTTAGGGTTTTTTGGATCGATTTTTTCGATAAGTGGAATCCCGAAAGCGGCAGTTTTACCAGTACCTGTTTGTGCTTGACCAAGTACATCACGGCCTTCGATAGCAAAACGAATAGTACCTTCTTGGATTGGTGTTGCTTCTTCAAATCCCATACGCTTTACAGAGCGTAATGTAGATTCGCTAATATTTAATTCTGAAAAATTTGTCAAACTTCTCATTCTCCTTTTTTTCCTTTTAAGTTGACAAATGGTTACATTTTCAGATGAAGTTGTCGGCAAATTCGAGCCTGTGTTGTGGAACGTTTCCGTTACTTAAAAATTTTCTCTATATGATGTCACATAGAGCTCTCTTATATGAAAAGGAAAGCCCGGTCTTTACCGAGCGGTTCGATTCTGTCGTAATTATTCACTTTAGAATAAAACCGTTGTGTTCAAAAAAAAGTACTCTTCAACCAAATATGAAGAGTCTTCGTACAAAATGTATCCATTGCTTACACTAGTCTAACATGGCTTTAAACCGTATGCAACGATAACGCATGAGTCGTAATAATCTGACTACTTTGCGGAGCCCTTTAAAAACAATAAAACCTGCGGAAACCATTCAGAACAATCTTCATCATAACATATATGATGCTTCCCTTTATCAGAAAAATACAAAGTTTTTTCGTTCGAGGATAACTTATCATATAGAAATTGAGCAGTATGATAAGGTACTACGCCGTCTAACTTACCCTGTACAATATACACCGGAATTTTGATATCTTTATAATACGGCTCCACTGTTCGGACAAGCTTCATGAATTCTATAGTTGACGCTAAAGGTACATTGTTAAACTTATGACGGTATCGCAAAAACAGTTCATTGTTAGACAGATTGCGATGGTACGCCTCAGCGGCAAGCATTTTAAAATCTTTGACCAGTTGCTTAGGACTTACATATTTGGCAGCTGCACTTAGTAACACAAGCTTTTTCACTTTATAACGCTTGGCTAAGTATAGCGCTATAATTCCCCCCATTGAAAACCCAACTACTATTACTTCATCTACTTTTTTGGCAAGAGCACGAAAAGCAAGCTCGGCATCCATTAACCAATGCTTGGCCGTGAAGCCATGCATTTGTAATTCTTCACCATGCCCGGACAAAATAGGCTCTTCAATCAGCCAATTTGTATGCGTCCGTAAATAGGTAGTAAAAGGTTCTACTTCATACGGTCCGCCTGAAAATCCATGTATACATAACACACCTACTGACATTACTTTCACCTCTAAATGAATGAAAGAATCGGTGAGAGAGTGTCCCACCGATTCCTTGTTTCGTTTGATCCCGCATTAACGGGCAGCAAGACTAAGAATTAGCGGGGATGCCCCACTGATTAAAGTTTCACTTTATGACGTAAATGCATGTAAGATAGTTTCTAATTTCATACCACGAGAGCCTTTTAGTAAAACGATAGACTCCTCGTTAGCTTGCTGTAATTTTTCGATAATTGGCGTATAATCATCTTCTACATATAACAGATGATCCGCATCAAAACGTTCTTTTAATACTTCATTTAAATAAGCCATGCGTGGACCATATAAGCATACATAAGCGATTTCTTCTGGATGAATATCCTCCGCTAAACTTTCATGAAAGCGCTTTTCATTCGGTCCAAGCTCGAGCATGTCACCTAACACAAGCCATTTTTCTGGGCGAATCGTTGTCGATGCTATAAATTGAATAGCAGCCTTAACAGAGGTTGGTGCAGCATTGTATGCATCATTAATAAACAATGCGCCATTTGTTCCCTGTACTTGTTGCATACGCATATCCGTAAGAGCCACTTGTTTTAAGGATGCACGAATTTGGTCATCATTTAAACCTAGCTTTTGAGAAATTAACATGGCAACTAATGTATTTTTCACCTGATGCTTCCCGAGAACTGAAATAAAGAAATCTCCTTCAATCACACCATGTGTAGTGAAGCTACTACCATCAGCAGTTGCTTCAATTTTGTCAGCATACAATAGGTTGTCACTCTCTAAGCCAAATGCCACTGCATTTAACTGTTGCTCTTTCGCAACTAACTCTTGAAGCAATGGTTCATCTCCATCATAAAATAGTACTCCATCCGCTTGCATCCCTTGAATGATTTCGAATTTTGCTTTTGCGATTCCTGCACGCGAACCTAGATCTTGCATATGTGCCTCACCAATGTTCGTAATCACTGTCATATGTGGACGAGCAAGTTTCGTTAAAAATTCAATTTCACCAAAACCACTCATACCCATTTCAAGAACGGCAACATCCGTATCTTCATCTAGCTGTAAAACCGTAATCGGTAAACCTAACTCATTATTAAAATTCCCAATTGTCTTTTGTACTTTAAAAAATGGCGAAAGCGTTCCTGCTAAAATATCTTTCGTCGATGTTTTACCATTTGAACCAGTAATGCCAATGAATTTCGCCTTATGCTCACTACGATAGGCACGTGCCATTTGCTGTAGCGCTAGTTCTGGATCATCAACAAAGAGTAGCGGTACACCCTGCGGTGGATTTGGTTCATCTTTCTGCCAAAGAGAAGCACTTGCTCCTTTTTCAAAGGCCTGCAAAACAAATTTATGTCCATTAGCCTGCTCACCACGAAATGGAACGAATAGATCCCCTTGTTGAATTGTTCGTGTATCAATGGAAATTCCTGATACGACTGTATCACCAAAAGCTGGTCCTTCTTCATTTAACCATGTAGCTAACTGCTTTAATGTTTTTTTCACAATAATCCCACTCAGTCTTTTTTATAGTGAAGCTGTTGTTTTTCTTCAAAACGCTCAATTGCTAATGTAATCAGACGATTAATAAGCTCTGGATAGCTTACATTTGTATGTTGCCATAGAAGCGGATACATACTAACAGGTGTAAAACCTGGCATTGTATTCACTTCATTAATATAAATGCTATTATCAGCCGTCACAAAAAAGTCCGCACGAACTAAACCGCTTCCATCAATAGCTTTAAACGCACGCTTTGCTAGGTCCTGTAAGCTTGATACTGTGGCATTAGAAAGCTCTGCTGGAATAATAAGAGCTGTTGAGCCATCTTTATATTTAGAGTCATAATCATAAAACTCAGTTACTGGTTTAATTTCACCAGGTACAGAAACTTCTGGGAAGTCGTTTCCTAGCACAGCGAGTTCAATTTCACGAGCTATAATACCTTGTTCAACTACAATTTTACGATCATACTGTAAAGCTATTTCAATAGCCTTCACTAATTCATCGCGATTTGTTGCCTTGCTAATTCCGACACTCGATCCTAAGTTTGCAGGTTTCACAAACATCGGCCATTCTAATTTCTCTTCACAACGAGCAATGATAGCCTCCTGTTCATTAGCCCAGTCACTACGAATGAAGTACGTATATGGCACTTGCGGTAAGCCGGCAATTTCAAATAATTGCTTCATAATTACTTTATCCATGCCAGCTGATGATGCTAACACACCATTTCCTACATACGGCAAATTTAGAACTTCTAGTAAACCTTGCACAGTTCCATCTTCCCCATTTGTCCCATGAAGTAATGGGAAAATTACATCAAATTGTATAGCTTTACCATCATTATCGATTAAAAAGTCTGTAATATTATTTTCTAAAACGGCGGTATCGTTACCAAATTGTAGTTCTTCAATTGTACTTGCAGGTTTTGTTAGACGCTCACCACGGCGCCATTCCCCTTCAAGTGTAATGAAAATCGGATATACTTCATACTCCTCGAAATTCAAAGCTCCAGTTACTGCACGTGCCGTTGACAATGACACCTCATGCTCTGCTGACTTTCCGCCGTATAATAAACCGATTCTTTTTTTCATTTTTGTGCCCTCCACATACTTCTTGAGTACTATTAGTTTATCATGAAACGTCTTTATAAATGACATCAATTTCGCCTTGCCGTAATTGTAGCTGACGCTTTGCTTTCGCTAACACAAAACATCAAAACAATTACTGAATGACGAATAAAAATCTCACCGTAATTTTGACGGTGAGATTTAGTCATTCTACTTACAAATGAACGGTTAAATAATATAAATCAATTCATCGTGCTCATTTTTCAAAATTGTATTTAAATCATCCCATACTTCATCAGGGAAGGAGTATTCTGATAGATTGCGAATTTCGATACCGTAAGCTACTTTAGGCTTTTCGATACGATACAACGATAACAGTGCCCCGTCTTTAGCAAAAGAACGATAAGCACGCAAAAATTCAGGTGAAATAGAAGGAATACTTGACTTTACTTTTCGGCGCCAAAAACCAGTGCTACGTTCTTTCTCACGAATTAAACTGTTAAAAACATTGGCAACAAGTAAATCTGAATCACTTAAATGACGAAAATAAATTTTAGTCATTTTCTCTAAATCTGAAGAATAGTAGACAAATCGATTTTGCAATTTATTAAAAAATGGTGAAGTAATCGGTTCCTTTTTATGACTTACGTAAAGCAATTCTCCTTGTTCCATCGGTGTTAATTGGTCTAGCCTCTTCTCATCCATAAAGTCTACCCAACACAATTCTTTGGATTCTGCAGCTTTTTTTACAAACCCAGGTACTTCCTCATCTGGTATATAATCAAACTGTGTATGCATATTAAAAGAACCATCTTCATAGGAATGTTTTAACAACAGTAAGTGATGCAGTGGTTCAAGTGCAGCCACAAATTGCGAGAATTTAAGCCCGCTAAAAATGACAAATTTATCGACATCATTCATATGAACATAAATATGATACATAAAATCTTCAGCTGACTTCAATTTTTTAGCCACAACCATCACCCCATTCTTCACTACATTATAAGACTAAATTTGATTTTTTTGAAACATTTTCTGCTATTTGTCGTCACAACAATATACGCAGGCGTAAAACTGTTTTTTGAGTTATAATATGAATGTTAAACATTTGAAAGCTCATATGTTGTTAACTACTCTAAATGAGCAAATTTAAAAGAATATAATTCTATTCATTTTTTACAAATATCTAAGTGAATTTCAAGCCCTTTGCAAGCAAGCATCGAGCCTCCTCGTTTGCACGCTAACTTTGGAATTGATATTCGCCTCATTCCCTATGGCGAATGCTCACAGTTAAACATATTTGCAATATACAAAATGGAATTGGAATTGATTTGCATCAAATTTACTCATGAAGAGATACTATTTTAATATAGGTGGCTTGTATGAAAAATAAACGAAATTTCGTGAGTCGTTTTGACTGGACGCTCGCTTTTATACTTCTTACCTTCCTAGTCATAAGTTTGTTAGCCATTTCATCGGCGCAAACATCAGGTCAATACGGCACAAACTTTGTCCCTAAACAATTACAATGGTACGTCATTGGCGCGGTTATTATTAGTATTGTTATGTTTTTCGAGCCTGACCAATATAAAAAGATGTCATGGTATATGTACGGTTTTGGCATCGCCTTATTAGTACTACTTATCTTCATGCCAGAAGGAACAGGACAAATCGGTGAACGTATTAATAGTGCAAAAAGCTGGTATCATACACCCCTCGGAAATATACAGCCTTCTGAGTTTATGAAAACCTTTTACATTTTAGCACTTGCTCGGCTTATTAGTAAGCACCACGAAGCCCATCCTTTTAAATCAATAAAAACGGACTTTTTATTGCTAGGCAAAATAGCTCTCACACTGGTGGTACCTTTAGCCCTTATTTTGGAGCAACCTGACCTTGGTTCAGCACTTGTATTCCTTGCCATTACGGCTGCTCTCATCATTGTTGCAGGTGTATCATGGAAAATCATTTTACCAATTTTTGTAGGAGGAGCTGCAGTAGGTGGTACTCTTTTATGGATGGCACTCTATATGCAAGATTTTTTAGAACAAGCATTCGGCTTGAAACCGTATCAGTTTGCTCGAATCTATTCTTGGTTAGATCCCTATTCATATTCTTCTAGTGAGGGATACCATTTAATTACTTCCTTAAATGCCATTGGTTCAGGTGAAATTTTCGGGAAAGGCTACAAAGGTCGTGAAGTTTACGTTGCCGAAGGTCATACCGATTTTATTTTCACAGTTATTGGAGAAGAATGGGGTTTTATTGGCGCTAGTTTCGTTATTTGTATGTTCTTTTTATTAATCTATCATTTAACAAAAACTACACTATTATTGAAAGATCCATTCTCAACCTATGTATGTGCTGGTATTATTGCAATGATTACCTTCCACGTATTCGAAAATATTGGTATGACAATTCAGTTATTACCTATCACTGGTATACCTTTACCGTTTATCAGTTATGGAGGAAGTTCATTGATGGGGAACGCACTCGCCATCGGACTTGTCTTTAGCATGCGCTTCCACTATCGTACTTACATGTTTACTACGCACGATGATGATGATTAAATAACACCTTAGAATGATAGATATAGAAAATGGGTAGTCTCAATTACAGAGACTACCCATTTTCATTTGTAAAACTGTAAAACGAGTTAAGCTTGAACTTGCGGAGTTTGTGTTGGTGGTGTGAGCACTTTTAAAAGTTCAAGTCGAGACTTTGTTACAGTGGCTGTTACACCCAACTTAGATAAATTCGAAACAATCTTTTTCAAATCTACTTCTTTTGTCATACATTCCACCTCAATCTTTCCTCGAATTTATAAACGTTTTATTTCCAAAAAAGTTTCATTTTTGTATGTGTATGATGTCTGACAAGTTTATCACTTTCTATCATACCATTTAACTCGGCTTTTAAATTTTTCATTTTTGTTACAATGTAAATTTTTTCTTTTTATTATTTACCACAAATATAAAAAATCAAACCTATAAATACAGATATTCCCTAAAGTAATATACCTCAGAAATAAGTTAATACACTATGCGACAATCGATACAAAAAATTTTTAGTTACTTAACATTTTAGTATCAATATAATCCCATTGTTAACTGTCTGCATTTTTTTATACATCGTAGCAAAGCGATAACAAAAAAATCCTTTTATCGCTCAATAATTAACCTATTTTCCCCTAATCAACACGCCTAGGATTTTATTTTATTTTCCACCTTCTTGTAATAACAAGAACAAGAGAGGTAGAATATACATACTAAAATATCGAAAGAAAGCAGGGTGCTGTATGAAAAAAGCAATTTTATTATTAATGTCTGTTCAATTCCTCGTCTACCTTGGATTTGGGATTATTATACCTGTTTTACCGGAGGTTGTGGTTCAGCAGAATTGGGATGATATACACGTAGGTGGCTTACTTACAGTGTACTCGCTTGCAAGTTTTTTCACTGCACCACTTTGGGGTATGCTGTCCGATAAGGTAGGTCGAAAACAACTTATATTAATGGGCCTGGTTGGTTTTAGCTTAAGCTTTATTATTTTTTCATTATTTATTGATAATCTAGCAATTCTATACGTCTCACGTGTTGTGGGTGGTTTATTCTCTGGCGCACTGTATACAGCTGTAACAGGCTTTATAGCTGATATGTCGAGTGAGGAAGATCGCAATAAATACATGGGTCTCATGGGCATGTCCATCGGGCTTGGTTTTATTTTCGGTCCAGCAATTGGTGGTATGCTCGGACACTATAGTATACAACTGCCATTTGTCGCTTCAGCAATACTAATTGCACTCTTATTTATTTATGCAAGTTTCGTCTTAAAAGAACCCGCTAAACGAAAAGATACAAATAAACGTGCAATTGTACCTAAGGGTGCCGGAAAAATGCTACAGTACCGTGTACGTTATTTATTTGTCTTCTCATTTTTAGTAACTTTTATGCTGGCAGGAGTAGAAGCCACGTTCCAACTGTTCCAAATCGAACGAATTCAAATTACACCATTACAAATCGGTTATTTGTTTATGTTTAGTGGCTTTGTAGATGCAGCTATTCAAGGCGGTGTTGTTAGACGTATTAAAAACGGAAGCGAGACAACTTGGTTAATAGGTGCACAAATTGTCACAGCTATAGGTATGCTTTTATTCACTTTAACAGCTAACTTATTTATGGCTGGTCTTGCTCTTTGTGTCTTTACAGCTGGAAATGCACTTGCAAGAACAAGTGTCGTATCCCTTTCATCTAAAGAATCTGGTGGTCAATACGGGACTGCTGCAGGCCTTTCCTATTCAATGGATAACCTAGGTCGCATTCTCGGTCCTTTATTCTTCACTTGGCTATTTACAATGCAACCTAATTTAGGCTATTATACTTCCGCAGCAATAGCGGTCGTTTCAATAAGTTTAATTTATATTTTTAAAGCTTCAAATAAATCTTTACGACTTGAATAATTTATTGTTAAAAACCGTAACTTAATAGTAAGTCGAAGTATATAGAATACGTCAAGGAATATTTGGCTGCTGCTTAAAGCGTAATATCGGAGGGCTCTGCATGAACAAAACAACAAATCTTTTACTTCCAAAAGAGCTAGAATCGTTTCGTTTTGAAATTGAAGATACACTTCTTTCAGCGATGATAATCACTCCCTACAAACGTTTAACTACGTTAACGGAAAGTAAATTTGCTGGGGAACCTTATTTACCCTATTACCGGACATATCCGAAAGATATCACAGGTGAGTCTATGCGGCTATTAGCTCAAATTAACTTTGCAGAAATGCCACCATTAAAAGATTTCCCATCTCAGGGTATTCTGCAATTTTTTATTTCATCCAATATTTTCGTGAATGCTGATCATTATCATGAGGATATTTTCCAGCAATTTTATAAAATACGATATTACCCTACCGTAAATTCCGAAGCGACAGTTCCAAGACTGGAGTTTTTAACACAAGCAGCAGATGATTGGTTCCCTATTCATCAGGAGTTAGCATTACAATTCCAGCCTATCCAAGAACCTGTTTCTGCTTTAGATTATCGTGCAATACACTATTTACCAAACTTAATTCCTTTACCAGAAGATGTTGATTTACAGGAGATTTATCTACAACATTTTTTAGGGGCTGGAGCTAAAATTGGTGGCTATGCCTATTTTTTAGAGGAGGATATTCGTCACCAATCACAGCTCCTCCAACGATATGATGTGCTGTTGCTCCAAATCGATTCTCATGACGAAATCGGTATTATGTGGGCAGATAGCGGGGTTGGTAAATTTTTCATCAATCGTGATAAGTTACTTCAAAGAGATTTTTCTGATATTTTATTTCAATGGGAGCATTATTAAAAGGATTACCTCGTTCTAGTTTTCGAGGTAATCCTTTTCAAATACTTATTACAAATTTCATATCTTCTTTCCACCTGTAAAGTAAGCTATACTAAACATATTGCGAAAATATAGTAAAGGCAGGTGTAGGAATGAGCATTTTTACAGTCGGATATACAGTACCTTTAATTATGTTTATTAATATTTTAGCTGCGTTGGTAGTAATTTTTTTAGAACGTAAAGATCCCACTTCTACATGGGCATGGATTCTCGTACTATTTTTTATTCCATTAGGTGGGTTTATTTTATACTTGCTGCTCGGACGACAACTACGAAAAAAGCATTTGTTCCGTTGGGAAGGGCGCAAAGATATTGGGATTGATAACCTCATTAGCTATCAGAAAGAAGCAATTCGGGACGATACGTTCGACTTTCGTATCGAAAATGCGGAAAATTATAAAGAAATGATTTATATGCATCTTAAAACAAATAATGCTGTATTAACGCAAGACAACCACATTGAGATTTTTGATGATGGTGCTGATAAATTTGAGCAGCTTCTTAAAGATATTGAAGCAGCAAAAGATCATATTCACATTCAATATTATATTTTCCGTCTAGATGATTTAGGTACACGCATTGTTGATAAACTTACGAAAAAAGCTAAGCAAGGGGTAAAGGTACGACTCTTATATGATGAAATGGGCTCACGGAATGTTAAAAAACGCCATTTCAAGGAATTACTTAATGCAGGTGGTGAAGTTGAAGTATTTTTCCCATCCATTTTGCCACTGCTAAACCCTCGTTTAAATTTTAGAAATCACCGAAAAATCGTTGTTATTGATGGCCGTATTGGCTATATAGGTGGCTTTAATGTTGGGGATGAGTATCTTGGGCTACAGAAGAAGTTTGGCTATTGGAGAGATACACATTTACGTATTGAAGGTAGTGCGGTGCATCCATTACAAACACGTTTTTTACTTGATTGGAATCAAGCATCCGCACAACAGAAAATGGGTTACTCAGACCGTTACTTCCCTGCTATCCCCAAAAAAGGCGATGTGGGATTACAAATCGTTTCAAGTGGACCCGATTCCGACTGGGAACAAATTAAAATTGGCTACTTAAAGCTTATTAATATGGCCCAAAAATACATTTATATCCAAACGCCGTATTTTATACCCGATGTTAGTTTTTTAGATGCCATTAAAATCGCGACGCTATCAGGCATTGATGTAAGAATCATGATTCCAAATAAGCCTGATCATATGTTTGTTTACTGGGCTACATACTCATACGTTGGACAATTATTGCGCGCAGGAGCAAAAGTTTATATTTATGAAAAGGGCTTTATTCATGCTAAAGCGATTATTATTGACGATGAAGCATCTACAGTCGGAACCGCAAACCTTGACGTGCGAAGTTTCAGCTTAAACTTCGAAGTAAATGCCTTTATTTATGACTCAAAGATTTCCCATCAGCTTGCTGAGCTGTTTGAAAAGGATATTTTCGATTGTACTGAATTAACTTGGGAAATGTACCAAAATCGTTCTACACTCATTAAGTTTAAAGAATCAATTTCACGTTTATTAACGCCTATCTTGTAGGGCACAGAAAAAGGAAGAGAGCTAGTTCATTACTAAATAATGAACAGCTCTCTTCCCTTTTTTTATTTCACACCTAAATATTCTTCTAATGTGATATTTTGTTTTTTAATTTCTTTTGCCTTGTCTATGCCAACATAACGGTAATGCCATGACTCATACATATAACCCGTGATGTCCTCTTTATCTTTTGGGAATCGTAAAATAAAGCCGAAGTCTTGAGCATTCGTCATTAGCCATTGACCAGCTGGCGTTTCACCGAATTCCTCAGTCAACCATAAATCTTCTTTGCCACGCTCTCCAATATCAAAGGCTAAGCCAGTTTGATGTTCTGAGTATCCTGGTCGTGCACTATAGCGATCAGCGGCAGCCTGTCCATCACGGTTAACATAGTTATTATATAATTTTGTTTGATAATCAAAAGACCGATAGCCACTAAATGCCGCTAAATCAAACCCTTGTTGTTTTGCTGCAGCCAACATTTTATCTAGAGCTTGACGTGCCTCTGGATTCTCTCCAGGTGCAAAGGTAGATGGTAGTGGATATATTTTATTGGCTAGTAAAACACCATTAATATATGTCGGATCAGTTGGTAACGTTTGGTTTGGTAAATAGCCATTCTCATCCGGCTGTTGCTCAGGTTTTACAGGTTTTTCTGTTGTTTTTTCCGGTTTTTCCGTTGCAAGCGAGTCTTTTTCAGTTTGCTCTGTTGTAGGTTGTTGCTCATCTGATGCCTTGCTTTTTTGGTTATTTTTATAATTATAAACTACAAAAATAGATACAATTAGCGCCACTGAAATACAAGCACCAACGATGAGTGGTAGACGTTTGTTTTTCACTATTTTTACCCCTTTTAAAGTTATCAAGTACTACAAGATTAATTCTTTAGTACCGATTACAGTTATACTTTATTGGTATAGTTTCATTTTAGCACTGTTCACAATTTAAGGTGTAGTAGATTTTAAAATAAATCAGTTAGTCTGTGACAATAGTAATCAACACTACTATAGAAGCAATCGTGAAAAAGATTGCCATGTACTTCATCCATTTTGCCTCTTTTATATAGCCTTGCTCTTTAAAACTTTTAGCCCTAAAACCATTCGATAGAGCAAACATAATAGTCATTGCAAATACCGCAAAACTAAAGTTACCCATGATCATAAATACAATAGCTGCAACACTAAAAACCGCGACTAGAATAGATGGTAGCCACTTTTTGTTCATCTTGCTGTCCTCCTAAAAAAATCGAGGCTACATAGGCGCCTCGACATAAATTATTTTATGATTTTGCTTTATCCGGATGCTCCGAATAGTATTTTCGACCGATATACGTTTGAAGAATCAATAGTGCACCGCTGACAGACCAGTAAAGTGGTAAAGCCGCCATCGATGACATCGAGATAAAGACGATCATAATTGGTGAAATATAAATAAACATTTTCATTTGTGCTTTTTGTTGCTCAGGGACTGTCCATAATGACACACGTGCTTGAACTAAATATACAATACCCGCGATAATTGTCATAGCGATATCAGGTGAACCTAAGCTAAACCATAAAAACTCATGCGATTTCACATCTGCAGAATATAAAATAGAGAAATAAAGACCCATGATAATAGGCATTTGAATTAACATTGGTAAACAACCCATATTGAGTGGATTGATGCCATGTTTTTGATATAATGCCATCATTTCTTGCTGATACTGCATTTGTTCTTCTTTTGTCTTTGCTTCCTTCATTTTTTTCTGGACAGCTTCCATTTCAGGCTTAAACGCATCCATCTTCGTTTTCATCAATTGTTGCGAACGATAATTTTTCAACATAATCGGCATTAAAATTAAACGAACAAGGACCGTAATAGCGATGATTGCTAAACCATAGTTACCTGAAAAAATGGTTTTACTGAAAAATTCCAGTAAAAATTCCATAGGTTTTACAAAAAGACCATAGAAAAAACCTTCTTTGTCTTGCACAGCTTGACAGCCACTAAGAACAAAAACGACAAGTCCAAGCATTGAAAATAGCTTCAATTTTTTCATTTTTCCACCTACTATTATTTATCAACTAAATTGAAGTATACCTTATAAGGTCTATCTTTATCAAATAGCAAGTGCTACTAATTACATTGTTATGCACATAAAAAAGATGCGAGCTTTAGCATCGCTAATACGTCCGCATCCTATTTATTCATCTTATTTATAACCCATTGTGAATAATACTAAGTATACTTCTTGGCTATCAACTATACTTCGGCATAATTGCGTGTGCTTAGTCCTGCCATGAAGGCCGACACGATTCGGTCACTCAGACGTTTTCACAGGATGTGAAGTTCTTAGCCCGAGTTCCTCTATTTCAGCGGATGTTTGGACACCCGCTGAAATAAGTTAAACGTTTTGAAGCTCAGACTCCGCCATCTCAAAACGATAAAACTCATGATGAAGCTCGTCTCGGAAATGTTTGGGTGTTACCCCAGTATATTTTTTAAAGATACGGGTAAAATAGCTTTGGTTACAGAAATGGAATTGATCTGAAATAGAAGTAATACTTTTATTTGTGTGCCTTAGATAGTATTGAGATTCTTCTACTCGACGAACATTTAAGTATTCAACTAGTGTAATACCAACATGTTCTCTAAAAATACGTGATAAGTGACTAGTACTTATATGGAAATTATGTGCAATACTCTCCACTGTTAAGTCATTTTCCAATTCATCATTGATATACATAATCACTTTATTAACGGTCTGGTGGCGGAAAGTCGGTTGCTTGCGATCTGCAATAAAATAGACAAAGAAATCAATTAGATCATCAGCAAATTGTAAAAATTCTGCGTCTTTCATCTGATTTTCAATCATATCATTACAAGCAATGTTAAAAGCAAACGCTTTCTTCGAAGGTACTTGGTTGTCTAGCAATTTACGAGCAACAATTGACGACAAAACAGAAAAATAACTTCGAACAATTTTAATGACTTGTTTGCCAAAACGTATTGAAAGAATATCAATTAATTCATGCAAAGATTTCTTAGCCTTTGCAGATTCTAAATGGTAAATTTCAAATATTAATTTCGACTCAATATTAAAAAATTCTTCTACTCCGATGTATTGGTTAATGCTATCGATTTCCTGGAAGTATCTTTTTGATATCGTTTCTGACATAGAATGTTGATGTAGTTGCATAATCTTCCCCATCTTTCCTCAGATTGCCCGAATTACTTTCAAAAATTTCGACATCAATCTACTTATACCAAATAAGAAAATAGTTTTCCTTATTGATCATATAAATTGAGTCCTATTTCACAATTATATATCGAATATAACTTAAAAATAACCCAACTAAACCATCTGTTTACAAAAAAAATTGACTATACAGTGAATTTTACCATATTCTGCGATTTTCTTTCAACCACATTTTGTCTTTCTCTCTAGTGCTAATTTATCATATATGCATAGTAGAAACCTCGTAAACTTATTTCTCACAATTAGATTTTACCATATACATATCAAAATAAATTAGTAATCATTTAAAATATATTACAAATTATGCAAGTTGTTTTACGCCTATTTTTTTCATCAATCGACATTTCTCTTTTTTATTCCGAAATCTTCTCTATATAATTTATACGAATATGTAGTAAAATAGATGATAATACTATTTTTAAAAGTTTAGACGAGGTGTTAATAGTGGATCCAAAACAGATAGAAGAAATTATGGAAATTATTAAGGAATTCTTCCCTGAGAATACTTCCATCGCAATTTCCGATACAAACGAATACTTGTATTACCAACCGAGCAAGAAAGTTGATTTAAAAATTAAGCCTGGCGACCCAATTAAAGAAGGTTCAGCAGCTCACAAAGCATTAAGCTATGGGCAAAAGATAAGCTCTTACATTGAACCTGATGTATTTGGTATAGCATATTACGGCATGAGTATTCCTTTAATGGAAGAAGGCGAAACTAAGGGTGCTATTACTGCTATCTTCCCGCAAAAGCCGTCAGCATTTTTAACGAACTACATTACTATTAAAATTGACGATTGCTGGTACCCAATCAAACATGATCAAGTCATTTATCTTGAAACACAGCTCCGAAAAACATTTGTTAAAACAATGAGTCGTGAAGGTTATCACCGTTTAAACCTAAGTGATTTAGAGCTATTTTTAGCACCTGACTCGTTTATACGTTGTCACCGCTCTTATATCGTTAACATTGACTACATTGATGAAATTCAACCAGATTCACATTCAACGTTTTTATTAATCATGAAAGACGGTACTCGTATTCCTGTTAGCCAACGCTACGCAAGTTACTTCCGTCGTTCTTTAGGTTTCTAATTTTTTATAAGTACAGCGAGCATTTTCTTATTCAAATGTTCGCTGTACTTTTTTGCTTACTGAAACGACGAAGGCTAAAGTCATCACGTCCTTTGATAACGCCTTCGTGACCAACATCGTGTGGTTTTTCTGTGCGAAAGCGAAGCGGCAGCAACATGTTTTCGTCTGTGCGAAAGCGAAGCGGCAGCAACATTTTTTTGTCTGTGCGAAAGCGAAGCGGCAGCAACATTTTTTGTCTGTGCGAAAGCGAAGCGGCAGCAACATTTTGTCTGTGCGAAAGCGAAGCGGCAGCAACATTTTTTTGTCTGTGCGAAAGCGAAGCGGCAGCAACATTTTTGTCTGTGCGAAAGCGAAGCGGCAGCAACATTTTTGTCTGTGCGAAAGCGAAGCAGCAGCAACATTTTTGTCTGTGCGAAAGCGAAGCGGCAGCAACATTTTTTGTCTGTGCGAAAGCGAAGCGGCAGCAACATTTTTTGTCTGTGCGAAAGCGAAGCGGCAGCAACATTTTTGTCTGTGCGAAAGCGAAGCGGCAGCAACATTTTTTTGTCTGTGCGAAAGCGAAGCGGCAGCAACAAAGCACCCAGCTACCCCCTCGTTATGTTGTTGAGCCTTTTTAAAGGAAATTCTTTTAAAAAATATTACAGTTCTACATTAAAACGTTTTCTCTGTCGAAAATTCAATTTTATGCTCATTTTTCCTATTTTTACTCATTTTAATGCTTTTTCTAAAGTTTTTGTGACAAATTGGTGATAATATTATTCAAATGGTTGGAGTCATACTACAACCGAATAAACAGAAAATTCTTACAAAACTTTTTCCAGTTTTGTAATCGGTTTCCATCAATATTTTTTAGGGGAGGATTTTTTAATGGATGCAAATGTTCAAAAACGCCTAGGCTTAAAAGAACTTGAAAGTAAAATTGTTACTGCTGAAGAAGCTGCAGCGCTTATCTCTAACGGTGATGTAGTTGGTATGAGTGGATTCACTCGTGCAGGGGACGCAAAAGTGGTTCCTATGGCATTAGTTGAGCGCGCTAAAAACGAAAAATTCAAAATCGATGTATATACAGGGGCTTCTTTAGGACCTGAAGTTGATAAATACTTAGCTGAAGCTGGTGCTATCCGCAAACGTGGACCATTCCAAGGTGACGCTGGTATCCGTAATTTAATTAACTCTGGGGATGTACTATATGTAGATGCTCATCTTTCACATAACGCAGAATTAGTTCGCCAAGGAATTATTGGACCAATTAAATATTTAATCCTTGAAGCTGTCGCTATTACAGAAGATGGATTTATTATCCCAACAAACTCAGTAGGTAACTCACCTATCTTCGCTGAATACGCTGAGAATATTATTGTCGAATTAAATATCTCTCACCCAGAAGCTTTAATAGGAATCCATGATATCTATGTACCAGGTGAGCAAGGTCAACGTGAAGCGATTCCAATGACTGATGCTATGCAACGCATCGGTGACATCGGTATTAAAGTAGATCCTGCTAAAATTAAAGCGATTGTTATTTCTGAAGAGCCAGATGCTCCTTCATTAATCGTACCGCCAGATGAAGAAACACAAACAATGGCGAACATTTTATTAGACTTTTTCCGCGATGAAATTAAAGCTGGTCGTTTAACAAAACAATTGATGCCATTACAATCTGGTGTAGGTTCTGTAGCAAACGCTGTACTTGATGGCTTTGCAGATTCAGAATTTGAAGATTTAGTTGTTGCTTCTGAAGTACTTCAAGATGCAGTATTCAACTTAATCGATGCTGGTAAAGTTAAATTTGCAGCAGCTACTTCAATTACATTAACTGAAGAATTACAGAAAAAAGTATATGGCAATTTAGAAAAATATGCTGATAAAATTTGCTTACGTTCACAAGAAATTTCTAACCACCCAGAGCTTATCCGTCGTTTGGGTCTAATCTCAATCAACACTGCTCTTGAATTAGATATTTATGGTAACGTAAACTCAACACACGTATCAGGTACTCGTATGATGAACGGTATCGGTGGTTCAGGTGACTTTGCACGTAACGCACGTCTAGGTATTTTTGTTACTAAATCATACGCAAAAGGCGGCGCTATCTCTTCAATCGTGCCAATGGTTTCTCACGTTGACCACACTGAGCATGATGTTGATGTAATCGTAACTGAGCAAGGTATTGCTGACTTACGTGGTCTTGCGCCACAAGAGCGTGTACCTTTAATTATTGAAAACTGTGCACACCCAGATTACAAAGAACAACTATGGGATTACTATAACCGTGCTTTAGAAGCAACTGGTAGCCATCAAACACCTCATATTTTAGAGGAAGCACTTTCTTGGCACGTAAATCTTGCTAAAAACAAAACAATGAAAAAAGAAATTGCTAAAGCTTAATAACTCAAGGAACGCTTAATAAGTCAATCTTATTAGGCGTTCTTTTTTGTCGAAAATGGTATAATAAAGTGATAGTTTTAAATTTGGCTTTTTTAGTAGTCAATTATTAGCATGTCACCAAATACGTAATTTTTCGTCGGAGGAACTATGAAGAAATTTATATATTTGATTATATTCTTTTCATTTTTTGACCTATTTACCCAGCTCCCTGTTATGAGTACATATGCTGAATCCTTAGGGGCATCAGCCTTCTTAACTGGCCTAGCAGTAGGTATGTATTCCCTTTCCAATACATTAGGTAATATTATTTCTGGCTTTTTAACAGATCGTAAAGGTCCCTTTGTTATTTTAATCATAGGACTTTTAACGACAGGTCTTTCATTATCACTATATAATTTAGTAGAAGACCCTATTATTCTATTAATAGTTCGTTTTGTACATGGATTAGTTGCTGGCCTAATCGTACCTGCTGCATTCACATTTTTAGCAAATGCAACTGAGCAAGAAAAAAGAGGTAAGGGCAGTGCTATTTCTGGGGCGTTCGTCGGCATTGCTGCCATAATCGGTCCTGCGTTTAGTGGTATTTTAGCAAGTCGTACTAGCGTACCATTTGTATTTAATATAACAGCAAGCTTTATGATTTTGTTAGGTATTCTTTCCTTTTTCTTACTAAAATCAAACCAAGTAAAAAAACAAAAATCTGAACCAAGTACAAACATTCCTATAAGTGTATTTTTTAAAAATACAAGTACTTTAAAGGCATTCTTAGGTGCATTCTTTTTAATGTTTTCCCAAGGGGTTATTGCCTATCTACTTCCTCTAAAAGTGCAATCTTTAGGCTTCGATTCGCGTTTAAGCGGGACATTAATGAGTACATTTGGAATTATTGCTGTACTTGTATTTATTTTGCCCACTAATCGTATTTTCGATAAAGTTGCTCCCATTAAAACATTAGCGCTTGGTATAAGTTTAATGGGGGTAAGTCAAATTTTAATTAGTCAGGCAGATTCAAGTACGTTACTTTATATTGCAATGGCCTGCTACGGTATCGGCTTTGGCTTCTTATTCCCATCAGTAAATTCACTTTTAATCGACTCGACAACTGCTGAAATTCGTGGAAAAGCCTATGGTTATTTTTATGCCTTCTTCTCGCTAGGTGTTGTCTTAGGTTCCTCCTTACTCGGATGGCTCTCACTAGGTGTTGTCAGCGGCTTTATATTTACTGGAGTTGTATTATTAGTATTTGCAATTATTATTATAAGCACAAAACAAATGCGCTAAAGCGCTCGAGAGCCCAAAGCAAAAGTAAGCGCTCCTCCACTTTTGCCCGAGGGATCGAAACGACCTCGAGGATGTAGCGCTTTAGCCTAGACGAAAACGATGCTCCTAGTATCCACAATTAAAATCTATAATTTCCTTATCAACAAAAAACCTTCTCATGTGTGAAATGAGAAGGTTTTTTCATTATTCCTCTTTTACATGAATTTCTTCATGATAGTAATGGATACCCGTATGTCCTCCACCTTCAGCAACCATTTCGTTTGAAGCTATTTTTGTTGGAGATGTTCCAGCTTCTGTCGCTACTTGAGTAGTTATACGCTCTGAAACGTTTTTGTGCATATCCATATTATTCGTTGTATTCAGATAAGATCCCAATTTAGATCTTGCACTATTGAACATACTCAATGCTTTATCACGGTTTTCTTTTTTACTTAAATAAGATACTGCTAATCCAGTTAAACCTGCAATTACAACACCTGTTCCTTTACGTTTTGCCATTATAAATCCCTCCCCGAAATAGTGGCTCGTAATATATCTTTTCCCTATTTTTATAGGACTAAACATAATTTTTATCTACGTTACAGCATTAGGCGTGTTGATTAGGAAAAAATAGGTTTATTATTGATCGATGAAAGGGTTTTTCTTGTTGCTATTTAGTGTCGAGACCCAAAACAGAATCGCTAAAGTTACTTTCGTTCGTTTTATAGGAATACTTTGAAGATTTATCGAAACAAAATCGCTCTTTATCGAAACTTTTTGAGCTTTTATCGAAACAAAATCTCATTTTATCGAAACTATTTGGGCTTTTATCGAAAAACAAGCTCTTTCTATCAAAGAAATCAACCACATGTAATGATGAAGAGCTTATAGCGAGGGCTACTCGACGCTCACTCGCAGGAAGCCTTGCTCTGTGCGAAAGCGAAGCGTCAGCAACAAATTGTTTTATCTGTGCGAAAGCGAAGCGTCAGCGACAAAGCGAGTAGCCCGTAGCGGAAATCAAATCCTTCTAATTTAATTAGGGTGGATAAAAATGGTTAATCAACACACCTGTTACAGCATATATATAAAATGAGAGTCATCTATAACCCATCGCTTCTGTCATATAAACATCTCTGTCATTAATTCATAGTACTTTTTCAGATATATTTAATCATTCTCCTACTAAATTTTATTGCAGCAAATCAACCATACATTCTGAGCCATTTTTTTGTATATCCTATAATTTTGTAACTATTTGATGACTATAAAGGACAAGGTATGGGAATTAATAAATTAAT
The DNA here is from genome assembly GCF_030348505.1 of Lysinibacillus sp. G4S2. NCBI lineage: Bacteria > Bacillati > Bacillota > Bacilli > Caryophanales > Bacillaceae > Lysinibacillus > Lysinibacillus sp. G4S2. Next base: position 5,024,596 of record NZ_JAUCFJ010000002.1, read on the forward strand.
ACCAATAATAGGAGATGATTGTTATGAAAGATTTAGACTCAGTATATGATTGGATAGATATGGTGTCATTAGTAGGTGGAGCAAGCCTTTTAACAGGACTAATTTACAGTGTTATTTTACTTTGAGGAGCTTCGTGGATGATTTACAAAAACATTTACTGAAAAAAGTTAAAAGGCAATCCGCTTATTTAACAAGCAGATTGCCTTATTTTTATTGTTTTACATCATCATAAGCATTAGATTTTTCAAATGCTGCAACTACATAAGAACAAACCGCTTCCATTTTATAGCCATTTCCACGGGCGTAAGCCGCTGCATAATCCAATAATTTTTTTGCCACACCTTGACCACGGAGCTTATCTGATACATATGTGTGATCCATTACCATTACTTGACCCTTTTGTTGCCATGTAATTTCCGCTAATCTTTCCCCTTCTTGCTCATAAACAAAAGCAAGTTTATTGTCTGATAACTGCTGTAATTGAAACTCCATTTCTCACCACTCCTTTTTTTCATAGTAACATATCTTTATCAATTATGCCTCGGCATAATTGCGCCCGGAATCGACTTTGTACTTGCACAAAGATCAGGGATGACACTTTGAAGGCTAAAGCATCACGTCCTGTGATAACCCCTTCGTGACCAACATCCTTTTGGCCAAAGCTGCTCATCGGACAACCTAGGAAGACGCCCAATCAGAACGGAAATCAATCCACGTTATAGTGACGGGTCATTAGATAGTAGATAGCACTTCAAAAAGAGCTAAGATGATAAAAATAAAAGAATCTGCTCACTTTCCTCTAGCAATCAAGAGGAAGTGTTGCAGACTCTTTTCTATGAATTAATTAAACCATGATGAAATTGTATCTTTTAAATTAGCAAAGAAATTTTTCACACTTGCCCAAAATCCTTCATCTTCCATCAGCGCGCCAAATTTCTCTTTTATTGTATTGCTAATATCATCTAATTGTTCAGACCATTTACTAAAATCGATGTCTAGCTTACTAATTTTGTCCATCAAATCAACTAGCAATTGACGATCCTGGTCACTTAAATTAATCTCAAGCTTGTTTAATTGCTCTTGCACGATCTTTTCAACATCTTCTCGAGTTGCTGGCTTTGATTCTGCAATTTGTTTTTTAATTTCTGTTAATAATTCTGCAACCTTGGCATCGTCCACCCCTGCTGATTGTGCAAGATTAGTTGCTACAGATAATTCTTCATTTGCAACATCTGTACGATCCATATCAAGCTTTTCACCTGTTGTTTCTTCGTAAGCTTTGTAAATTCCCACAAGCGCTGAATGACCTGTAACTGCTTTTGGCGCAGCCACTTGCACTGTCGCATCTTCAATACCTGCTGTTAGCATTGCGTTTGCATACATTTCAGACGTAACTTGTGTAATATTTGATGGTGTAACAATCTCAATAACTAAGCCTTCTCCTTTATTCTTGCGTGTAATTTTGGCAGAAGAATACATACGAGAGCTTGAATTACTATCTTTAATATATTTAACTAAGTCTTGACCTGATACTGTTATTTCTTCAATTTCAGGATCTTCATTCACTTTTAATGATTTTTTAACAGACTCTTTTTCAGCCTCAGATAAGTTTGCCCCATATACGACGATTGGTACCCCTAGTTTTTCATCAATTGCTTTAGGAGGCGTATTATCAGCTGCAAAACTTGTTGCTGGTGCCATCACACCAAATACTAACATAGTCGCTGTTAGTATTTTCATCCACGTTTTCTTCAAATTGTGTGACCCCTTTCGTTAGAAAACTCTTTTGGCCTGTATAAAATATGCCATTATACAGTAATTAGTACGAAAAAAAGACGAGAAGGTTTCAAAGCTGCTCTCGTCATTTTCTTTAGCTTTATCTGGCAGTCGTTCACCCTATCTTAGAGGACGAATGTTTCCTGCACTAAATTTCTTCTGTCCAACCATCCTGCTGTTTCACTTTACCAGCTTTCATAAGTGTACCTAACGCACGTTTAAATGCACCTTTACTCATGTTAAATATTTCTTGTACTTCATCAGGTGAGGATTTATCGCCGAATGGCATTTTGCCTCCAACCTCTTGTAGATAATTTAATATTTCTAGTGCATCACCTGAAATACGCTCATGCTTACGTGGTAAAAGTGAACCATTCATTGAACCATCATCTTTTACATCAATAATACGAACAACTACGTCTTGTCCAAGACGAGGCTCTGCATTACGCTCTGATTCATGGACAAAAATGCGGTACGGAATTTCTACGCCTAATAAAAATGAGCCTACTGGTAATAAACGATATGGGCGTGCGTTGATGTTTTTATTGTGCATGTCATCAAATGCGCCTTCAAATAATTCCGAAATTTTTTCTTCAGTTGCTAAACGTCCAAATAAATCGCCGTTGCGATCTGTACGTAATGTCATAAATAAATGGTCGCCCGGTGCTGGCCAAAGCTCCGTTATTGCAGGTAAATCTTCCGCTTGCACTAGCACCTCACGTGAAGTACCGATATCTACAAAAGCCCCTTCACGCTCGACTACTTTTAGGACACGAGCCCAACCGTATTCACCTTGTACGAAAGATGGGATAGCTGTCGTAGCCGCTAAATCACCACGACGATCTGCAAATAAAAATACTTCAAGGCGATCACCTATTGCAAGTGGCTCTGTTACCTCCGAAGCATTTAAAGGTAGTTCGTCAACTCCATTTGTTAAGATCCATTTCGATGCTTGTTGCTCTAATACAGTTAACGTAACAACTTCACCTGATTTTAATTCGTTCATAGTGTCTTCCTTTCCTTCATACCATCATTTTCGCAAAAAACTTATCAAATATGCCTCGACATAATTGCGTCCTAAGGCTTTAACTTCTGTAGCTGACGCTTCGCTTTCGCTACTTAAACATTTGTAGCTGTCACTTTGCTTTCACTACTAAAACAAATGCTGAAAGAAGTTAAAAATTATGTTGTGTTCTAGTTGCCTCTAGTTTTTTCGCGATGTCCGGATTTTCTTCCATTACCTGTACAAGATCCGCAATTCGATTGATTGAAGTCCAACTTAAATGATGTTCAATTCCTTCTACATCATCGTAAATACGCTCTTCATCTACACCAATGATTCGCAAAAATTGCTCTAGAAGCTCATGACGCTGTACAAGACGTTTTCCAAGCTTTTCCCCTTTGGGCGTCAATGTAAGGCCACGGTATTTTTCATAAACTAAATAACCATCTTTATCTAATTTTTGAACCATTTTTGTAACAGAAGAAGGAAGAACAGATAATGCTTCAGCAATGTCAGACACACGAGCATACCCTTTATTAGCGATTAATAAATATATTTGTTCGATATGGTCCTCCATACTAGGTGTTGGCATATCCCATTCCCTCTCTTTCCTTTTCTTACTTTCTAGTTTACTACAAGCTTGCCTTAAAAGTTAACTGAAAATACATATGCCAGAAAATCAATACATGCGTAACATAAAAAGAACCAACTTCATATGTTGGCTTCTCTTTAGTTAGAAATTTGTACCGATGAAATTAAGGTGTCAATTTATATAAAGTATGGCTTTACTGCAAAATGAGGGGTTGATTTCCGTTCCGACTGGGCGCTTTGTTGCTGTCGCTTCGCTTTCGCACAGAGCAAAGCTTCCTGGGGGGCGTCCGATGAGCCGCTTCACTCGCGATGCTCGCTCCAGGGTCTCATCTGTGACGCTGATCCCCAAGGAGTCGCCCAGCCTCCACTCCAATCAACTCAATTCATAGCGTGCATCTTCTAGATGACACTATAAATTAAGTGAAGTTTCAGCAAGATGTATTTTGTACGAAAGCAAAGTGCTAATGTAGCGTCGGCAACAAATGTACAATGGCGTTTGTTATAAGACTATTCGATTACTTAAAAATAGCGCTAACGTTCTTTTTTGATATAAAAAAAATTTATTAAAGTTCTACATTATTTTTTGATTGGAGTGGAAGGCTACTCGACTCCCGTGGGAAAGCGAGACAGACGAGACCCTGCACGGAGCGAGTGTTTTCCGTGCGAAAGCGAAGCGTCAGCAACGTAGCGAAGGAAGCGGCTCAACGCTCACACAGAAAAGCGAGTAGCCTGGAACGGAAATCATCCACATTTAGTGAGCCGCAACATATATAAAAATCCCCTTGACCATTCAGTTTTTCAAAAACACGAAGAGCCTACTTCATATAGAAGTGGGCTCCGCTTTATGTCGAGGATACTTATTTACCACATGTAATGCATGAATAATCTCTTTATTGATTTGTTCGATATTTTCAGGAGTATTCATCTCTTTAAACGCTTCATCTCGGGATTCCAAAGATGTAACATACTTACTAGGCAATGCATTCAGTGTAAGTGCCACTGCATCAAGTTCACAGATTTCACATTTACAAAATGTTTGATATTCCGGTCCTCGTAGTAGAAAACTTACTAAACCACACACAATTTCCTCTGTAACATTTACCAAAATAGGATCTGACATATTCAAACCTTCGCCTCGTTTATATTTAATTGTTACATAATTCCTGAAACCATAATAGCGTTAACAAAGATTTTTTTCAAGAATCGGTAGTAGTATCTATCTCAATTAAAATCATTAGCTCCTTGAAAGACTAATTTCCTATATACTGCTACCGGACATCCACCAGAGGCTTTAATTATTCACCATTTTTTAGTTTTGATTAATCGTAATGAATTAATAACAACTAGTAATGTAGCACCCATATCTGCGAAGATTGCAATCCACAATGTTAACCATCCCGGGATAACGAGTAACAGGGCAACTAATTTTAAGGCTAAGGCAAATATTATGTTCTCTTTAATGATGCGTAATGTTTTTCTACTTAAGCCAATCGTATAAGGAAGCTTCGTTAAATCATCACCCATTAATGCGATATCTGCTGTTTCTAGTGCTGCATCAGTGCCAGCACCTCCCATTGCAATACCAACATTGGCTGAGGCAAGTGCAGGCGCATCATTGACGCCATCTCCTACCATCGCCACTGCGCCAAATTGTGCACGTAAATCTTTAATGGCCATTAATTTTTCTGCTGGCAATAAACTTGCCCTCACATCTGTCATATTTAAAGAAGTTGCAATTGCCTGTGCTGTTGGTTCTGCATCGCCTGTCAGCATAACTTTATGCTTTATTTTTAGAGCATTTAATTTATCCAAGACATCTTTACTTTCTTGACGTAATTGATCAGCAATTCCAAGCATCCCAATAAACTGATCATTACTAACAGCTGCTACAACTGTTTTACCCTGTTTTTGAAGGTTTTTAACCTGTTCTTTTACCTTTTCATCAACAGTCGTTAAAGTAGCAATCCATTTTAAGCTACCTACATAGATTGTTTGACCATCAACCGTTGCATAAGCGCCCTTGCCTGTTACGGATTGAAAGTCAGCCGGTATAAGCTCTGTTAAATTTTTAGCATGCAATGCCTGCAAAATAGCTTTTGCTAATGGATGCTGCGATTGTTTTTCAACTGCCGCTACTAGCTGTAAAACATAATCCTCCGACATCTCTTTCGCTGTAAAAATATCCGTTACAGCAGGTTGGCCTTTTGTCAGTGTACCTGTCTTATCAAATGCTATTGCTTCGATATGACCTAGCTGCTCTAAATGAATACCACCCTTAATAAGGACACCCTGTCTAGCAGCATTCCCGATTGCCGTTACAATAGCAACTGGCGTGGAAACGACTAGTGCACATGGACAACCTACAACAAGGACTGCTAATCCTTGATAAATCCAATGTTGCCAATCACCTACGAATAAAGGTGGTATAACCGCTACAAGTAAAGCAAGAATCATAATTGCAGGTGTGTAGTATTTTGCAAAGCGATCCACGAACTGCTGTGAAGGTGCTTTTTCTGCCTGTGCTTCTTCAACAAGATGAATGATTTTGGCAATTGTTGTATCCTCTACTCGCTTTGTCACACGAACTTCCAAGGCACCTTCTTCATTTAAAGTACCTGCAAATACTTCATCATCGACCGTTTTATTAACGGGAATAGATTCGCCCGTAATTGCTGCCTGATTCACTGCTGACAATCCACTAACTACAATTCCGTCCATAGCAATCTTTTGCCCCGGTTTAACGATTAAAATATCGCCAATTTTAATTTCCTCAGTTGGTAGCTCTAGTTCATGGAAATGTTCACCATGCGCGCGCTTTACCGTTGCTGTAGGTGGAGCTATGTCCATTAGCTGACGAATCGATTGACGTGCTTTATCCATTGAATACGCTTCAAGCGCTTCACTTACTGCAAATAAAAAGACTACAACAGCTGCTTCTTTCCATTCTCCTATAATAGCCGCTCCTATTACGGCAATGGTCATCAGTGTCTTCATATCAAATTCAAAGCGCGCTAGATTGAGGAATCCCGTTTTAAAAATCCCGATACCCCCAACTAGAATCGCGATAATAAACATCCCAATAGCTAAGGGATCCTTTTCACTACGTATTGCCCCAAACACATATCCAAGCACTACAAATATCAGGGCAATTCCAGCTAATATATTTTCTGTTTTCCGATAAAAAGGTGTTGATTTTTCAAGTGTTCTTGCTGTTGATTGGGATACTTTTATGCCGTCGAAAGCACCTGCCTCTTCAAGTTGATCAACGCCAACATCACCAATAACTGTTATTTTAGAAGCACCAAAATTAACTTGCGCATCCTGTACCTCTGGAATAGCTTTCACGTTTTTTTCGAACTTTGCTGCACAGCTTGCACAGGACAAGTTTTGCAACCTATATTCTTGTTTAGTTGACGTCGCTCCCATCTGCAATCCCTTCTTTCGTATGTTCATAGGCAACCGTTACAATTTGATACACATGCTCATCAGCTAAAGAGTAATACATTTGCTTTCCTTTACGATACGATTTTGCTAAGTTATTATCTTTTAAATAACGTAAATGATGCGATGCTGTTGCTACTGACGAGCCAATAATGGAGGCAACATCACAAACACATAATTCATCCTCGACCGTTAAGGCATACGCAATTTTAAGTCTTGTTTCATCAGATAATGCCTTTAAAAATTTTGCTACTCCTGATAGATCCGGCATTTGCTGTTGTACCTTAACGACAGCTTCTTCGTGAACTTGTGTTATCTCACATACTTCTTTTGGCATTTCCCCACCTCATTCAAATATTCGTTTGATTGTCATCACTATAACATAATATTCCATCATATTCAAACAGATATTTGAATGTAAATGACTTATATCACAAATTCAAAAAATGTCTTTATATAAATTGCTAACTTATAAAAATAAAAAAGCTATCACTTCAATGTGATAACTTTGCATGTTGTTTTGATAATGAAATTATGGTGACATATTCAACAAGTTGAGATTAATAAGGCACGCTAAGAGGTTGATCTTCGTTCCGACTGAGCGACATAATAAAGTAAAAGGGACTGGGACAATACTGGTCAAAACCTAAAAAGCGTGAGAAATCAATTTAGAAACGTTGATTTCTCGCGCTTTTTTGAAGTTAAATTTAGTGTTTCATGGAGGTAGATGTCGATATTTTTCGAAAGTTTGGTGATATATCGAAAAAGTTGGTCGATAAATCGAAAAAGTTAGTCTATAAAAGTTCTCAAGGCAGTAAATCTCCGGAAATATTCTGCCATTAGCAGAGAAATAGGGTAAAGAAAATAGAATGACTTAGTCAAACAAGAAAAAAGAGAAATCGAACAGCATCGATTTCTCTTTTTTCTTTACTATTAGCTAATTTTGTCCAAGCCTCTTTTTTGCTCTTCGGAAGGTAGATGTCGATAAAATTTAAAAGTTGGGCGATCATTCCTGAAAGTGTTCTGATAAAACTAAAAAGTTGGATGTCATTTTGTTAAAACCTATGGCATGTGAATTAGTTGATTGGAGTGAAGACTGGACACCCCCAGGAAGCTTTGCTCTGTGCGAAAGCGGAGCGGCAGCTACAAATGTTTTCTGTGCGAAAGCAGAGCGTCAGCTACAAAGCGCCCTGCCGGAACGGAAATCAACCCCTCGTTTGCGAATAACCTCTCTTCCTATTGTGCTTTTAATCGTAACGTTTTACCTTTAATATCATCTTTCCTTATATATGTTTTATGATAGTCTCCATTAGCCCAATCCATTACTTGATCTTGATACCAAGCAGATTTTACATGTCCACTCTGTCCAGGACCAACGATATGATAGGCTGAGCTTAAATCACCAACATCAACAACAAAGCGCCATGATGCTCCGTGAGTAACATTCCCAGCTAAATCATTATCAGCAGCCTGAACAGTAACCTTTGAACCTCCAATAGGAATCTTTTTAGCATTAAAATATGCCGCAAGAATTGGCGAAGCGTTGCCTAATGTATGGTCAAAGGTAAGTTGATGAAAGTCTCCCCATTTCCATTTCGATGCATTTTTTCCGAATTGATTTTCTATTTGTGCGACAGTGAGCTCTAGTGCCTTGTAAACGGTTGCATCGACTCCGCCCTGTTCCTCAATCCATATACTCTTCTTACCTGCATAGGCTGTACGTAAAAGCTGGTCTGTAATATTAAATTTCCCGTACATTAAATCATACATATCTTCTGGCATCTGATCCTTAAATAACACTTCTTGTAACTTTTGCATTAATGTATGGAACACTAATGGCGCCCCTGAATCCTTTGCATCTACCATGTCCCAATTCTCTAATAATTGAATGACATCTTTATATTTCCCACCCTGATCTTGGGCTTTTATCGACGTTAATAAAGATGGTAAAAACTCACGCGCATATAGGTTGTGCTGATCCATTTGTAAATTCATCATGTCTTCCACTGTTAAAGAATCATTTGCTTCTAACACTTCCTTAATCCGTTCAAAACGATAAGGCTGTGCCCAGAAATCCGTTATATGATAAGGATACTCTTCCCCAATAACTTCATTATTCGCTGTTGCAATAAAGCCTTCTTCTGGATTTACTACAGTCGGTAGCTCATCCCACGGGATAAAGCCCTCCCACCCATAGTCACTAGAATCACCCGGTACTGGTAATTGCCCGTCCCCTTGCTTTCGAATGGGAATTTGACCATTCGCTTTATAAGCGATCGTGCCATCCTTTGATGCAAAGACGAAATTTTGAGCTGGTGCCTTAAAATCTTCTAACGCTTTTTCAAATTCATTCCAGGACTTTGCCTTATTAAATCCTAGTACTGCACGTAGCTCTGACGTCGATTGAAGTGCCGTCCATTGCATCGAAAATTGTGCGGTTGGCTCTGTATCTTTAAATGCTAAATCCGTCATAATAGGCCCATGACGTGTGACAACGACTTCAAAATCTACCGTTTCTCCGTCCTTTACTTTAATCGATTCATCACGTACCTCCGCTTGTTCCCATTTACCATCGTATCGGAATTGGGTTGGATTATCCGGATTTGGTATTTCAATATATAAATCCTGCACATCTGGTCCAACATTCGTTACTCCCCACGCAATGTCATCGTTGTGACCTAAAATAATGCCTGGAATACCTGCAAAGATTACGCCACTAACATTTTGCTCTGGGGATTGTAGATGCATTTGATACCAAATAGATGGTGTGCTTAATCCTAAATGTGGATCATCTGCTAAAATAGGTGTACCATTTTTCGTCTTACTCCCTGATACAACCCAGTTATTACTACCATTAAATTCATTTGGTAACAGGTCTGCATTAAAATGTCCCACCACCGCTACTGGATTATCTTTATTTGCCGCTATTATGGATGCAGCGTTTTCAGGATATTTTATAAATAATTCTTTTGCCTTTTCTTCGCTAAAGTTTTGTAATGCCCAATGACGGAAGGCGAGCGTGTTCCAGTTACCACCTAAATCATAGGCCATATATTTACCAATAGTAAGAGAGTCTACAACGGACCACTCCTCTGGTTCATATCCTAGTAATGCAAATTCATAACTTAATGTATTATTTTCCTTCGCCTGCGCAATAAAAGCATTGACGCCATCCGTAAACCACTCAAGTGCCTGTCTACTTTCTGCATCATAGCTGGATAATGATTTTTCAGCTGCATCTCGTAAACTAAATGTTCGGAAATATTTATCCGTATTAATCGTTGCCTCACCGATTATTTCTGACAAGCGACCGCTCGCCTGTCTTCGCGCTAAATCCATTTGAAACAGTCGGTCCTGCGCTTGAACATAGCCTTGCGCGCGATACAAGTCTGCATCTGTCTTAGCAAAAATATGCGGGATCCCCTTGTCATCTCTTGTGACAGTTACATCCTGATCCAGCATACTCATCGAAAGCTCCCCATCAATTATTGGTTTTGATTTATTCATAAACCATGTAAAACTGATCAATGCGACAATAGCAACTACCGATAAAAGTCCAGCTATAGCAAGAAGCCATTTTTTCCATGTAAACTTTCTCACACCTCAACCCCCTTTTTGCAATATATTCTGTTACCTTTTAAAGATTCGAAGTTTACTGTTTATTGCGTTTATTGCTTTGCAGTATAAAAAAAAATCGTATTTCCTTTTAAGAAAATACGATTTTTTATGTTGTTGAAAAACTATTGTCTCAATGAGATTAGGTGTTATTAATTAAAATATGGTCTTTCGCAAAACAAGGGGTTGATTTCCGTTCCGACTGAGCGCTTTGTAGCTGTCGCTTCGCTTTCGCACAGAGCAAAGCTTCCTGGGGGCGTCCGATGAGCCGCTTCACTCGCGTTGCTCGCTCCAGGGTCTCATCTGTGACGCTAATCGAGGGCACTGAAAAACTCATCAAAATTAAAATTTTTTAACTCAAAAAAAATATCGGGCGCCATTTCATCCTTTTTTAGGAAGGGGTCGTCCGATTTCTTTCATTATTCTTTGCTTTTTTCGTTCATTAGTTTTAAAATTCTCTTCATATTCACGACAAATAGCGTTGCGGCTGCTTGTATTTGCATACCAAATAGACCCGTGGCGTTTGCTTGATTATACCCGTGTCTGTTTTTTATTTCACTATTCTTTGCTTCGATTTTATAGCGTTCTTTTGCCAATTGTTTAAAGGATTCCGTTTCCTGAAACACTTCTTGTTCTATGTGTTCATTTGACAGAAGAGAAACTGAATAACTTTTTGTTTTCGCTCCTTCTTTATAACACCCTTCTTTTAAAGGACAAACTTTACATTTTTCTATATCAAAGAAATATTTTAATTGTGTATTTTGCGTGGAATTCTTACGCTTTTTAATACTTTTACTCTTTGCTAAATGTCCAGCAGGGCACACATATAAATCGGCATCTTTATTAAACTCAAACTTACTTTCTTGCTTCCGTTGACCGTTCGTAATAACAGGATGTAGCCTTGAAATGAGTTGAATCTCTTTCTTTTTTGTGTATAATAAATTCTCTTTACCAGAATACGCTGTATCTCCAAGAATGGTGTTCACTTCTATGCCTGCTTGCTCACTCTTCTCTACTAGCTCTTGTAAATAATTCCCGTCACTTTTTTCACCTGTTGTTACAACTACTGCTGTTATAAGTCTTTCATCACTCATTGCCAAATGTGTTTTATAACCAAAGAAAGGATTCTCTTTAGATTTATAACCGACACGTGCATCAGGATCAGCTGAGTAATTTATTTTAAGCTCATAATCTTCAATAACTTCTTTGAGGACATTTACTTTTTCTTGTACACTTGGTATTTGAGCAATAGCCTTATTTTCTTCTATTATTTGAATGACTTGGTGACAATAGTCCACTTCTTTTTGGATATCTTGAGAAGTCGGTTTAGTGGGAAATTTTGATTTCATTGTTTCATCGAATTGATACACGGCTTTTCGTACCTGTTTTGATTTCTCTTGTAAAAACTCTTTCGGGGACTTCTGTTGGTAGCGTGCCTTCGTATGTGTTGCGTCTACAATCAATGTTTTACTTTTTAAAACACCCTGTGCAATAGCTAGTTCTACGGTTTTGTGAATGAGTAAATCTAACAATTGGACATCTTGTAAACGTAATCGACGGAATTTTGTTAAAGAACTTGCCTCAATAACACCTTCTTCTGGTGCCATATCTAAAAAATATTTAAAGGACATATCATATTTAGAACGTTCTACTACATCAACATCAGAAATATCATAAATTGCCTTAAGTAATAAATATTTGAACATACGAATAGGTGAAATAGCGTAACGACCATTATCTAGACAATATTTAGTCTCTAATTCCTCTAAAACAAAAGTAAAATCAATTAATTCCTTCATTTGACGAAGCATATTATCTTTTGGCACAACTAAATCATAGATTGCCATATGAGGACTAAGAGCAAGCGTTTCTTGTTTGGAAAGCATAAAAAGCACCACCTAAAATGAACAGTATACTAATAATTATAGATGAAAAAGAAAAGGAAGTAGAGAAAAAATTCGCTACTTCCTTTATCTAACCACTTTTTCAGTGCCCTCGACGCTAATCCCCAAGGAGTCGCTCAGTCTCCACTCCAATCAACCAATTCACTTAGCATGTATTTCTTACCATGTCATTCTAATTTATAGTGACAAAACGGAAACTTTAGCAAAATGTTTTCTCTGTGCGAAGCATAGTACTAATAAAGCGACAGCAATGGCAAGATATACACTCTATTTGGTTTAATTATGATGAGTGACCATATCGTTCACTTTTAAAATGGTTAAAATTCAAAGTTCTACGCTATTGTTGATTGGAGTGGAAAGCTACTCGACTCCCGTGGGAAAGCAAGACAGGCGAGACCCTGCACGGAGCAGAGCGGAGGAAGCAGCTCGGCGCTCGCCCACAGGAAAGCGAGTAGCCTGGAACGGAAATCACCTCATTTAAAGTGCCACAACATTCGCAAAGATTTCCTTGACCATTTTATTTTTCATAAATACTAGTTATTAAGCTGTAGCTCGATTGGACAATGATCGCTGCCCATAATTTGTGAATGAATACTTGCCACGTTAATTTTGCTCTTTAGTCTCTCAGAAACAATAAAGTAATCAATACGCCATCCAATATTACGTTCACGTACTTTGTTCATATAGGACCACCAAGTATAGTGGTCTGTCGTATCTGGATGCATGTAGCGGAATGAATCTACAAAACCACTTGCCAATAGCTCAGTCATTTTTGCACGTTCTTCATATGTAAAACCTGAATTACCAACATTCGACTTTGCATTTTTCAAATCAATTTCCATATGTGCAACATTTAAATCGCCACAGTATACTATAGGTTTCTTGGCATCTAGCTCTTTTAAATAGAGCGCTAATCGATCCTCCCACTCTAAACGAAGAGGTAGTCTAGCTAAATCACGCTGCGAATTCGGAGTATAGACATTCACTAAGTAAAAATCTTCATACTCTAACGTAATAATTCTCCCTTCTTCCTGCGACTCATCCTCACCTACGCCGTAACGTACTGCAAGTGGGGTATGCTTTGTAAAAATAGCTGTACCTGAATAACCTTTCTTCTGTGCATAATTCCAATATTGCTCATATCCCTCAAGTGAAATCTCCACTTGTCCAGCCTGACACTTCGTTTCTTGAATACAGAAAAAATCTGCATCTACCTGATTCAAAAAATCTAAAAACCCTTTACCTAAGCATGCTCGAATTCCATTGACATTCCAAGATATAAATTTCATTTGCTGTTTCACTCCTTAAAAAAACACCCTTCGCCATCAGCGAAGAGCGTAGAGTCCTATAAGTCGTCACCAACGATTTTTACTTCTGTTTCTAAATCGATGCCAAACTTTTCTTTCACCACTCGTTGCACCATTTGAATTGTTGCAATATAGTCAGTAGCCGTTGCATTACCTTTATTAACAATAAAGCCCGCATGCTTCGTTGATACCTCTGCATCACCTACGCCTTTTCCTTGTAAGCCACTATCTTGAATAAGCTTGCCTGCAAAGTGACCTGGTGGGCGCTTAAAAACACTCCCCGCAGATGGGTATTCTAACGGCTGCTTAGATTCTCGCTGAAACGTTAAATCAGCAATTTTTGCATCAATTTCTTCCTGCACACCTTTAGCTAATTGAAATTCGGATGATAGTACATAGTATCCCTTTTTGGCAATGATACTTTGACGATATCCAAGTTCAAGCTCTTCTTTTGATAATATTAAAATGTCGCCTTCTTTTGTTAACACTTTTGATGAAATAATAATATCCTTAATTTCACCACCATATGCACCTGCATTCATTGCCATAGCTCCACCAATCGAGCCTGGAATACCACATGCAAATTCAAAGCCTGTTAAAGATGCTGCTGCTGCCAGCTTTGATACATCCTTTATAAGTGCACCGCTTTGCGCGTAAACATGGTCACCATTAATATGAATTTCATCTAAATGTGAAAATGTAACAACGATCCCTCGATGACCGCCATCACGAACGACCATATTAGATCCATTACCTAACATTAATAATGGTATATTATTCACGGAAGCATAGCGAATAACCGTTGCTGCCTCATCCTCTGTTTCAGCGAGAACGAAAACATCCGCTTTACCACCTAATTTTGTCATAGTATATTGCTGTAATGATTCATCTAACTTAATATTGGCTGGATTAACGCTCTGTGCTAAATCCGCCACCCATTGTTCTTTTGTCATGAAGCTAATTCCTTTCTAACGTCCTTCTTACTCTACACTAGTATGGATTTAGAACCCTAATTTGACAAGTAAAATGAAGGGTATTTTTTATCTCGCCTTAACAGGTAACGAGACTCCCTGTGCAGAAATGAATAATAGGATAAAGAAAACTCATGGTCATTAGTATTACATATGTCCAATGTTTATCAATCCATCTGAAATTTCGAGATAGACTTCACACTTTTAAAGCCAGTTCGTTGCCCATGATTCGATATTGCGGATTGCTCCTTCGAGTGCACGCCCTTTATCTGTCAAAGAATATTCAACACGTACTGGTACCTCTGAATACACTTTTCGTTCAACAAGCCCTTCTTTTTCTAGCTCTTTTAAACGTTCCGATAATAAACGGCCACTTACAGGTAATGCAGATTCAATCTCATTAAAGCGCTGTGGTCCATCTAATAATTGATATAAAATTAGCCCTGTCCAGCGTTTTCCAATTAAATCCATTGCTTTAGCTAAACGAGGACATAAATTTGTCTCATTCATTTTTTTCACCTCTTATGTAATCTATTGTAACGATTATTTTAAGAAAAGTAAATTTGAAGTAACTTATTTACTATTTATTATTTGATTACTAAGTGTAACTATAGTTATTTTTCATTTTCGGTATTTACTTTTGATACAACATCATATAAAAGCCAATGATGGCATAAAAAAATTAGCCATGCCCGCCCCATTAGAGAGTAGTCATGGTAGTCTAATATTTAATAAAAATAGCCACTTACTTCTATATAAATGCACATGATTTTATTATTATGACTACTTCTATTGTTGCATCCCCTTTAAGAAAACGTTATGTTGACTAACCTGACTTTCATTGAAACATTCACAAAATAAACTTTTACCAATGTAATATTCTCTCATTTTTCCCAAAAACCCATTGAATATCTGGATTGTTTAATTTATCATTCGTGTAAGATACGGTTTAAGGGTGCTTTTTCAATGAAAAAATATACGATTGATTTTAGTCATTCACCTATTGGCTTTTTTGGACGACATATGATGATATCAAAATATATGGTTAATTTGAATCGTACAATGCAGAAATAGCTGTGTCAGATTTTGAACAAATGAAGGATGAAAAAATATCATTCACAATCGCTGTTGCTAGGAAAACTTTGATTGTGATGCACATCTTGTATTTCCTGATTTTTTTGACGCTGACATTTATCCAAAAACTTTATTCACGTCTACATATATTGAAAACTAGAAGATAAGAAGTTTGAGATTCATGTAGATTCAACTGTTAAAGACATAACGATCCCTATCGTATTTACAACAGTATATACAGGGAACAGTGTAAATCCATGGGCGCAAGAAGTACATGGATTTCAAGCTAAGGCACAGATTGACCGTCGGGATTTTAATTTAGTTTATAACATTCTCCTAGAAACAGATGGTGTATTAATTTTGTAGTGGATCTTGAAATAAATCCTTTATAACAACTTCAAGCACAATATTTCATAGATTGGAGGCCTTTTATGATCGGGTTTGATGAATTCTCTTTTGCAAATTCTTTTATTTCGATAATGTTTTTTATCGTGTTCGGCATCATTGCATTTACTATTGTTAAAAGCATCGTACAATGGTCGAAAAACAACAATGAACCATTATTAACAGTACCCGCTATAGTCGTAACAAAACGGTCTAATACTAGTGGAGGTTCTGGTAACTCTAGTGCTCATACATCGTACTATGTTACGTTTGAAGTACAAAGTGGCGATCGTCTAGAATTAAGAATGAATGGTCGTGATTACGGACAGCTTGCAGATGGTGACTTTGGCTTATTAACATTTCAAGGAACACGTTATCACTCATTTGAGCGACAAAAAAAGGAGAGCAGCGTTTAAACAACGCGCTCTCCTTTTAACATTTAATCATTATTTAATTAAATATTTACCAAAGCCGCCTTCTGTATCTCCTAAATATTCGATATTGCTGCCTGTAGGAATAACTTTTTGCGCATCTTTAGCTGAGTTGTAAATAACTTTAGTATTTGCTGGGAATGGTACAAACGACCAGTTGTTATCCGCAGCAGGATTAATTGTTTTATTTTCCATAATGTAATCTATAACAGCTTGGCGATTTTCGTACGCATAGTTTGTTACGTTAGAGCCGTCTGCATTTTTGAATGTGGCACCATAAGATCCACCAACACGGTAGTTGTTTGTAATAATGATGAATTCTTGTTTTAGATCAATTGGTTTACCGTTATATTGTACGTTTTTAATACGGTTCGCTTTTTCGTCTACTAACTTACCACTACGATCATATTTAGGTGATGAAGTTACATCAATTTGATATGTTAAACCATCTAATACATCAAAATTGTAAGAACGTCCTTCTGGGTCAATAATATTTTGTTCTTCCGTTTTATTTGGATCGATTGTCGTAAATATACCAGCAGCCATTTCTAACCATTCAATTGCTTCTGCTCCTGTTACTTTAATCGTTGCAACAGTATTGTCAAAGTGATAGATGTCTGCCATATTTTTAATCGCAAGCGGGCCTACAGGAATATTTGTGTAATCTGCAGGGTTGTTACGTGAGCCTGCTTTGAAAGGTGCACCAGCTGAAAGAAGTGGTGTGTTTTCATCTGCAGTACCTTTTAATTCTTTTTCAATAAACCATTTTTGAGCTTGAGTCACAATTTGAATTGAAGAATCGTCTTGAACCATTGAGAAATAGCTATGGATTGGTGCTGTTGTCTCACCCACAGGTTGACGAATATACTTTAACGTACCTTCATGTGCTTCTTTAATTGCATCTAAAACTGTTTTAGATGGTTTTAAGCCTTCCTGTTTAATAGAACGGATAGAACCTTGTCCATCCACTACAGCCCATTTAGAGCCTTGTTGTTCTAGCTTTAAGTCAATAACGCCAAGATAGCTACCATAGCTTCCTGCCATTACAGTAGGTACACCGTTAATCGTACCTTTTTCTTGGTCAACATTTTTAAGATTTTTATAGTCACCTGGGAACGTTAAATGAGAGTGACCTGTAATTAAAGCGTCGACACCTTCAATCTCAGAAATTTGGTATCCAATGTTTTCAGCACCTTTTACATAAGTGTCCTCACCAATACCTGAGTGTGAAAGAACCACAATTACGTCTGCTCCAGCTTTTTGCATTTCTGGTACAACTTCTTTTACCGCTTCAACTGGTTCTTGCATCTCTACTTTACCTGCTAAATGGATAGCATCCCATTCAACAATTTTCGTAGGTACAATACCTGTAACGCCGACTTTAAGTGTGTGTTTTTTACCTGTATTATCTACAACCTCTTTATCAAGAATGACATAAGGTTCATACATATGTTTTTTTGTTTTAGCATCGTAAGTGTTAGCATTTACGACTGGATATTTTGCATCATTTAATACTTCATCTAAAAACTCTAAGCCATAGTTGAACTCGTGGTTTCCTAAAGTTCCACCATCATATTTCAGTGCATTAAGTGCAGCAATAGCTGGATGAACTTCACCTGGCTTTAAAACGTTCTCTAACGCTTTATAAGAGCCTAGTGGCGTTCCTTGAATTAGATCGCCATTATCAAATAATAATGTATTCGGGTTCTTAGCACGAGCTTGTTCAATTAATGTAGCGGTGTTTGCTAAACCTACAGTAGCTGATTCAGCATCTAAGAAATAATTATAATTTGCAAGATTTGTATGAATATCTGTTGTACCTAAAATTTGAAGATCCACTGAAGTTGCAGATGTAGGTAATTTGTATTCAGCTACAAAGCGTTCAACAATGCTTTGCATTTGCTCAGTTGTTACATACTCGCGAGGACGAATTGTGTCATCCTCAAAACCTTGTAATATGTTTGCCGCAACAGCATTTGCTAAATCTTGCTTATGTGTACTAGCAATTTGATCTGCATCCTTAAACTTATCTAATACAGAAAGCGGAGCGTTTTCATTCACTAATCCACGAGCAGAAATAACAAATGCTTGTTGACGCGTCATTTTATCGTTTGGACCAAACAATGTCGGAGTTTTACCTTTAATAAGTTTCAACTCTACTGCTTTTTCTACATACGGGGCTAAATCCTTAGGGACGTCAGTGAAGGTAAGTGTGGAACCATCCCCCAGCTCGACATTTAAGCTTTCTACTAATTCTTTCACGTAATCTCCACGAGTCACGTCGTTTGATGCAGCATTTGCGGAAAATCCAAATGGCAACACCGTGAACAGAACAAGTAACATCGCTAAAAATTTAGTCATTAATTTCTTATTCATGTAACAGCCTCCTTATAAATCTAATATTTTCCTACGATTTCTATTATAGTATACTAATTTATATTTTAACTGAATAAATAGACCTAATTGTATGTACTTTTAAACGAATAGCCAAACACTTTACAGGAAAATGATAGATTAATATTATGTCATAATCATTCATCATAATCTGATGTTATTAAATGTAAATCAATAAAAAGTCCCCAGCACCAATATGTCAGACCTCCTTATCACTACCGTACCTCTATGAAAAAAGTAAAAAAAGTCCTCTCAAATTAGAGAGAACTTTTATCAATAAATAATTTATTATGCATTTACAGTTTGTAAAGATTGAGCTACTTTTTTAACTAACTCTAGGCCATTTGCAATAATCTCTTGAGCTTTATCTGGTGAAGCATTATGACCTTCAATGATAACTTCATCGATAATTTCCATACCGAATATGCCACCAACAACGTTTTTAATGTAATTAACTGACATTTCCATCGGCTGAGCTTCTGGTAATGAATAGTAACCACCACGAGCATTTAAAATGATAGCCTTTTTGTCAGTCATTAAGCTAACTAATTGACCGTTTTCACCATATTTAAATGTATAACCAGCTTGGAATACATAGTCAATGAAAGTTTGTAATGTCGCTGGGATTGTTAAATTCCAAAGTGGGAAAGCAAATACGACTACGTCAGCTGCCGTTAAAGCATCCATAGCTTTTTGTTTAGCCGCTAATAGACGTGATTCGATGTCAGTTAACTCTTCACCGTTTTGTACTTTACCAAAAGCATTGAAAAGATCTTGACCGAAATAAGGCATGTCTTCTGCGAATACGTCAAAAGTCGTTACATTTACACCCTGTACATTTTCCATAAATGTGTCATACATTTTTGTTGAAATACCATCCGGACGGTTGTTAGCTTTTACTACTAATACATTCATTATATAAATTCTCCCTTAAAACTCACAATTTAATATCTCGAATTCAAGATATATAAGTATATTAAAAAATTTCCTATAAAAAGTCAATGCTAGTAGACTCAGACTTTTGGCTGAAATGTTGATATTTCAATTCATAATGTGGAGTAGATTTCCGTTTGATCGGGTCCTCCACTATTCTGATCGGCTTCCTTTCAAAACTGATCAGATCCTATTATTTCTTGACCTTGTTCCAACAGAATTAAAATTTACAGCTATCATCCGTACAAACTCCACCATCTTCAGAGCCTGCCATCTTTAGCCCAGGTTGTAAGCCTTCTTCCTCCGCTACTTTACGCAAAGTTTCTTCAAATACTTCTTGAGGTTGTGCCCCAGAAATACCGTACTTGCGATTTAACACAAAGAACGGTACGCCTCGTACGCCAAGTTGTAGCCCTTCTTGTATATCAGTCTCTACCTCAATTTTAAATTCATCGTTTGAAAGAACCTTTGCAACTTCTTCACGATTCAGACCTACTTGCTCAGCAATATCGATTAAAACGTCATCCTGCCCAATACGCTTTGCTTCGATAAAATAATTGCGTAACAGTGCTTCAACAAGTTCAGTAACATCCCCTTGCTGTTCTGCCCATTTTACAAGGCGATGCGCTTTTAATGTATTTTCCTCCATTAGCTTATCGAAATTATAATCTAACCCAACTTCTTTTGCGCGAGCAGCAACACCTTGCGTCATTTCCTTCGCTTTTTCTAGCGACATTCCATACTTTTTCGCCAATGCTTCATACGTAGACACATTTGTATCCACTGGTGTTGTTGGGTCAAGTTGATAGCTTTTATAAACGAGCTCTATCTGCCCTGCAAAGCCAGTATCCTGAATCGCCTGTTCCAATTGTTTTTTACCAATATAACAAAATGGACATACATAATCTGACCAGATTTCAATTTTCATAGCTTGTCACGCTCCTTTGGCTACATTGTAGCGATAGTAATTATACTAAGGCAATTTTTATGCTTCATTGTTTAAATTCCCACATCAATCTACATACTGAACGTAAAAACAATGTGAGGGTTATGTATGACACAATCTCTTTGGCTCGGAACAATTGATCCCGTCTCACTATCATCTCTTCCTGCATCAACAACTTGTGATGTATGTATAATCGGTGGAGGCTTGACAGGACTATATACAGCCTATGTCTTGGCAAAATCAGGTGTAGATGTGGTCTTGCTTGAGGCAAATTCCCATATCGGTCATGGTACGACCGGTCATTCAACAGGAAAATTAACTGCACAGCATAGCTTAGTTTATGCTGATCTTATTGAAAAACTTACTGTAGATGAGGCACGGCTTTATTATCAGCTCAACCAAATAGCTGTAGAAAAAGCATTACAGTTACTTCCTAAAGAAAGCATTCAACAAGTAGATTCATTGCTTTATTGCCAAACAAAAGAAGGCTATGCCCAATTATTAAAAGAATGGAATGCCTATAAAGTATTAAATATTAAGGCGAATTTAACCTCTGATACAGAGCTTCCCTTTCCGATTACAAAAGCACTTAGCATGTCCCAGCAGGCACAAATACATCCTGTAGAAGTTTGTAATTTCCTTGTAAAAGAAGCATTATCAATGGGCGCAAAAATCTATACCAATACCCGTGTTCAGCAATTAAACATACCACAAAATAGCTTACATACCGCAAATGACATGTCGGTTCAATACAACAAGCTTATTTTGGGCACACACTATCCAATCGAAGCCTTTAGAGGACTACAGCTTTTTAAACTTTCTAACAGCCGCTCCTATATGATTGCTGGCAAAATTACTGATACACTGCAAGGACAATATTTATGCGTAGATAATCCTACTCGCTCTATTCGGACGGCTACCATTAACGACGAGCATTATTTAGTTTTAGGTGGGTCTAATCATATTGCAGGTGAAGTAACCGATACGGAGCCCTTTTATGAGGCTATTCAAAATGAAATGAAGGAGCATTTCGATCAGGAGCCGATCTATCGATGGTCAGCACAGGACATTGAAACACCTGACATGGTACCTTATGTTGGCAGAATTACAAAGTCCTTGCCTAATGTTTTCATCGCAACTGGCTATCGAAAATGGGGAATTTCTAATTCTTTTGTAGCTGGAGATTTACTATCCTCTCTAATAACTGGGGCAAGTAATGAGGATGGTGCCATTGCTCTTTATTCACCATCGCGTACAAAATTCGGGGCTCAGTTCATGCAAATGCTAAAAGTAGGTGGCTTCGTAGCTAAGGAGTTTGTAACAGGCTATGTTAGACATGCCAGTACCCCAACTTGCACGCATTTAGGCTGTAAAACAAAATGGAATGAAGCCGATGAAACTTGGGATTGCCCTTGTCACGGCTCTCGCTTTAATGCTAAAGGTGAAGTACTTGAAGGCCCTGCCGTACATCCATTAAAACTAGATTGAAAAAAGAGGTTGCCTTTTTCAGGACAACCTCTTTTCCATTATTTCAATGCTTCAGTTAAAACTGGAACGATTTGTTTTTTACGAGATACAACACCTGGTAAGATTACTCGATTATTTACAAGTTCTGCACCAAATCCTTTTGCTGCAGCCTCTGCTACTTGTCCAATTGCAACAGCTGTTGAGTCATTGTTTAAAATATCTGTTACAACGAAGAAGAATAAGTCTAAGCCATTTTCAGCTACATTTTTGTTTAACAAAATTTCTAATTCCTCTTGGCGACCAAGCACATCGTTAATATCGACAGCGTTTACCTGAGCTACTACAGATTTATATTCACCGAATTGGAATTCTTTTGCATCCAAAGATAAAAGATCTACTAATGATTTATCTGAAAGGTCAGCACCTGCTTTAAGCATTGCTAATCCGTATTCAGCAACATCAACACCTGCAATTTTAGCTAGTTCCTCACCAGCTTTTACATCTTGCTCTGTGCAAGTTGGAGATTTGAATAACAATGTATCAGAAACGATGGCAGAAAGCATTAATCCAGCGATGTTTGCTGGGATTTCTACGCCATTTTCCTTGAAAATTTTGTTTAAAATCGTTGCAGTACAGCCTACAGGTTCTGCACGGTAGTATAGTGGATCAGCTGTTTGGAAGTTAGCAATACGGTGATGATCAATTACTTCTGTAATTTGTACTTCTTCAATGCCATCAGCTGATTGCTGGAATTCATTGTGATCCACAAGAATTACTTTTTCTGCTTCTCCAACTACTGAAGTAATTAATCGAGGTGCCTCAAAGCCAAATTTGTCTAATGCAAATTTTGTTTCATTATTTACTTCCCCAAGACGCACAGCTTCAGCATCTACTCCGATTTGTTGCTTTAAATATGCATATACAAGTGCAGACGTTATTGTGTCTGTATCTGGATTTTTATGGCCAAAAACTAAAACTTTACTCATTAAATTAATTCCTCCTAAATGGCAATAACATTTGTATTTTATTTTATCATACCTTATGGACTAACATGATATAAAGTGAAACTTTGTCTGAATAGGTTCATAACGTGTGGTTGATTTCTTTGATAGAAAGAGCTTGTTTTTCGATAAAAGCCCAAATAGTTTCGATAAAATGAGATTTTGTTTCGATAAAAGCTCAAATAGTTTCGATAAAGAGCGATTTTGTTTCGATAAATCAAAGTATGATTTCCTTTTCGACTGGAGGCGTCCGATGAGCCGCTTTGGCCTACACGATGTAGGTCACGAAGGCGTTATCACAGGACGTGATGTTTTTAGCCTTCGTTCCTCTGCTTGCCCGCTCCATGGTCTCATCTGTGACACTGATCCCCAAGGAATCGCTCAATCTGCACTCCGAGCAACTTATATACATGACATACGTTTTAACAAATTGTTATCCTCAACCTTTAACAACTAGGTAAAAATTACCTTAAATTACTATTCGTTGATTATTATTTAATTTATTATAATTATATATTTTTACCATCCTGTTTTTAACAATTAATAATAACAATGTGTAGTTAATTAAAAAATTTTACTAAAAATAGATATATAGTTGCGTTTTTATATTTAAGAAACCGTAATTTTATGCTATCATCAGGTAGTCTATATTTTAGGATATACAAGAAATGGGGATTACGATGACAAAGAAGATGGAAAAAAAGTATATTCCTTTAGCAAATTATTTTGAAGTAGCTTTACAACAAGAAATTACTTTATCTTTTAGTGAACTAGAAAATATTATGGGACAAGCCTTACCAAATGCCGCTTACTTGAATAGAAGCTGGTGGAAGAAAACAAAACCCCCTCTCTCTCACTATTTGTCATGGACAAATGCAGGCTACTATGTCATTGATGTGAAGCTCGGCACAAGTGTAACTTTCTCTCGTACACAAATGAAGACTACAAGCAACATTTCTAATAATGACGATAACCAATCTGCCTACATAATTCGTGCAATTGAAGCATCCGACGCTAGATCATTTATTCATTTACAAGAAGAAATTTTCCAACAAACTGATTTCATGTATAACATACAAAACGAATTAGATCTTACAGTTCAACAGCTTCGTAAAGATTTAGTCTATTGGAAACAACTGAAAAACCGTACGATTTTACTTTGTATATTAAATGGGATTTTTGCTGGCTACGCCGTCGTCCATGGATATAAACACTCTAAAGCTAAACATGTTGCATCAATCCGCATAGCTGTTATGGAAAAGTATCAACGACAAGGTATTGGTTCAGCTCTTATGAAGGCAGTTGAAAGTTGGTCTAAACAGCGAGATATTTCACGCTTAGAGTTAACTGTTATGGAACATAATGACAGCGCTTTAAATTTGTTTAAAAAACTAGGGTTTCAACAAGAAGGTATTCGACAAAATGCTATTAAACTAAATGATGCCTTTATTAACGAATATAGCTTAAGTAAAATTTTATAAGCTTCTTTTTCAAGGATGTCTAAATATTATTTGGACATCTTTTTTATGTGTAGCCTTGTAAAATAAAAAACGCATAGATCAGTACATATCTACGCGTTGTAATATATTTAGAAAACT
Organism: Lysinibacillus sp. G4S2; assembly: GCF_030348505.1. Classification (NCBI taxonomy): domain Bacteria; kingdom Bacillati; phylum Bacillota; class Bacilli; order Caryophanales; family Bacillaceae; genus Lysinibacillus; species Lysinibacillus sp. G4S2. The sequence goes on from NZ_JAUCFJ010000002.1 coordinate 5,049,432, forward strand.
TGCTTTTCTCTTGCTGCATCTAAGAATAATAAATTATTTTCTAATAGCTCATACGATTGCTGATATTTCTCATATTGCGTCTTATCCTGACTGACCATTTCCTCAATTAGCGCATGTAAAAACGAAAACAAAACCGGAATAACGTCCAATGAAGATTGCTTCTTCATACCAAGTGTAAATAACGCACTTGCATATTCCCGAACAGACGATAACGCTGAACTAGTAATGGCAATAATTTTTGCCTTTTTCTTTTTTGCAATTTCTACAATCGTTTGAATATCGTTTGAATGCTTGTCCCATGAAAAAACGATTAACGTCGTATGCTCACCCATACTGTTAATTTGCTGTACAATATCATCTGATTCTGAGCGAAGCTGTTTCACATTTGGACGTAAAGTTTTCAGTGTGGACGATAACCAATTTGCAATGGACGCAGCTTGACGAGTACCTAAAATGTATACATTATCTGCCTCATGCATCCATTTTGAGCTTTTTCGAAGCATGTTATCGCTAATCAAATGAATCGTATCTTGAATGTTTTGAATATCACGTTGCATTATCTTACTAAAATTCGAAGCATTCCCCTTACTTGTAGAATATGTAGGTTGAAAACTCACCTCATCATTTTGCGTCATTAAGTAGCTTCTAATTTCATCTTGAAGCTCTACATAGCCCGATAAATCCATCGCATAACAAAAACGTATAACTGTCGATTCACTAACATTAGCTTGTCTACCAACTTCCGCTGCGCCGTTCCCAATTACAACTGAAGGATTATTCATAACAAATTGTGCAACTTTACGCTGCCCCTTCGACAGTCTAACAAACCTTCTTTTTATTTCTTCATTAATACTCATTTCTAACAACCTTTCTTTCAATAAAATTTCAAGAATGGAGATTGTTCCTTACTGACTGTAAATTCGATTAAAAATACAGTATCACGATTGCAATCTGAATACAATGACTTTTCAGAAAAATCTTTAACGCTTTAACTTGCTAATATGATGGTTCGTGGGAAATATCATTACAGCAATATTATTCATAGTATCTTTATCAACTTAATCTAAACAGTTTAATTTTGTATTGATTTGGATCATCACCATAACGTAGGGTTAATTACCGTTCCGACTGGGTGCTTTCCTCAGAGCGCCCGATGAGCCATTGATTTATAATTCTAACAGATTAATCAAAATATTTGTATAAAAATTAATAACAACTCATTTTTATGTATTTAAAAAGCAAAATAATTGCGCTTTAATTATTGTATCGGCACCAAAAACATATAAAAATGTCTTGGACTATTGTTAATCCAAGACATGATTCATTCTGCTATTCTAATTCGATTTGTTTCGTTTCTTTACCTAAGAACACTACCCCAACAACACCAATAATAATCGCTCCGCAGAAAATTGCAAAGATGAAGCCGATATCATAACCTGCTGTTAATAAAACTCCTACTAACAGAGGACCAAAAATACCACCAATACGCCCAGCAGCTGCTGCCATTCCTGCACCAGTACCACGAATAATTGCAGGATACTGCTCTGGTGTGTAGGCATAAAGTGCACCCCATGCCCCTAAGTTAAAGAACGATAACAACATTCCTGATGTTAATAGTACCGCCATTGTTTCAGCATTACCAAAAATGAAAGCACTTACAGCTGTACCAATTAAATAGGAAACGAGTACAAACTTCCGTCCAAACTTTTCTATAAACCATGCAGCTGTAAAATAACCTGGTAGCTGTGCAAGCGTCATAATGAGAACATATTTAAAGCTCGTAATCATATCGAAGCCTTTACCAACCATTACACTTGGTAGCCACAAAAACATACCGTAATACGAGAATACAACCGTAAACCATAACACCCATAACATCAGTGTTGAGCGTGCATATTTTTTCGACCAAACATCTCGCATGTTTTGCCCAATGCTTCGCTTTTTAGACTCTGCCTTCACTGTAAATTGTGAGGAGTCTGGTAAGTGCCAGCGAAGATAAATGGCATAGAATGCCGGAATTGCCGTTAGCACTAAAGCAACTCGCCATCCCCATGTAGGAATAACGAAATACGAGATTAGTGCAGCGATTAACCAACCAACCGCCCAGAAGCTTTCCAGTAAAACAACCACTCGCCCACGCTCTTTAGCTTCTACACTCTCTGAAACTAGCGTTGATGCGACTGGTAATTCTCCTCCTAGCCCCATGCCTACAAAAAAACGTAGTGCCATAAAAGCTGCTAAAGTAGTTGTAAATGCAGACAAGCCACTTGCAACAGAAAATAATACAAGCGTCCACATAAAAATTTGCTTACGTCCCACTTTATCAGCAAATACTCCGAAAACCAGCGCTCCTACAGCCATCCCAATTGAGTTAATGCTACCTATCCAGCCCGATTGACTTGGTGTTAATCCCCACTCAGCTGCTAATGCTGCAATAACGAATGATAATATTCCTACATCCATTGCATCGAAAAGCCAACCTACACCTGCTACTCCCAAAAGTTTATTGCGAGAAATTGATTGTTGAGACTTATTCGTTGCTACTGTATTTGTTGTCATCTTAATCACCTGTCTTTACACTTGACTTTACATCATTAAGTTTACTATACAGTTGTTTCAAGAAAGTGACAAGCAAAATTCAAATTACCGAATTGTTTCGACAATTTCCCAAATGCTATTGAAAACATAGGGCAATTTGCGTTAAAATGTCTTTTATACAAAAACAACTGTTCTTTCTATAAGAACAAAAGGAGATCGTAACGTTATGTGGAAAGGCCTTATTGAAGAATATAAACAATTTTTACCCGTAACAGAAAACACACCTGCTTTAACTTTAAACGAAGGCAATACGCCTCTTATACATTTAGTAAATTTATCTAAAAAACTTGGCATTGAGCTTTATGGAAAAATCGAAGGCGCAAATCCAACAGGTTCATTCAAAGACCGTGGTATGGTATTTGCCGTTGCAAAAGCAATTGAAGAAGGTAGCAAATGTGTTATTTGTGCTTCAACTGGTAACACATCAGCCGCTGCAGCAGCTTATGCAGCACGTGCTGGAATCCAATCTATAGTTGTTATCCCTAAAGGAAAAGTGGCACTTGGTAAGCTAGCCCAAGCGACAATGTATGGGGCAAAGATTATTGAGATTGACGGTAATTTCGATGATGCATTAAATATTGTTCGTCAAGTAAGCGAAACTACTCCGGTGGCACTTGTAAACTCTGTAAATCCATTCCGCATCGAGGGGCAAAAAACAGCATCTTTTGAAATAGTAGATGCTTTAGGGGCAGCTCCAGATTACCTTTGCATCCCTGTTGGTAACGCAGGTAACATTACTGCTTACTGGAAGGGCTTTAAAGAATATAACGAAGCAAAAGGCTCTGGTCTACCAAAGATGTTTGGCTTTGAAGCTGAAGGTGCAGCGGCAATTGTAAAAGGTGAACCAATCGCTAATCCTGAAACAGTGGCAACAGCCATTCGTATTGGTAATCCTGCAAGCTGGAAATTTGCTGAAGCAGCTCGTGATGAGTCTGGTGGAATTATTGATTCAGTTACAGACGAAGAAATTTTGGCTGCTTACAAATTAATTGCTGGTACTGAAGGGATTTTCGTTGAACCAGGCTCAGCTGCATCATTGGCAGGTGTTATTAAATCAGTTGAAAATGGCAAAATTGCGAAAGGCTCTAAAGTTGTTACAATCTTCACGGGTAATGGTTTGAAAGATCCTGATACTGCAATGAATGTCTCTACTGTAGATGTTGTCTCACTTAAAAACGATGAGGAAGAAATTCGAAAATATATCGAGGGCGTACTATGAGTGACATGTGGCAAATCTCAGTTCCTGGAAGCACAGCCAATCTAGGCCCTGGCTTTGATTCAATAGGACTTGGCTTGTCTCTTTACTTGAAACTAACTGTGTCTTTACAGGATAGATGGGAAATTATTCACCTTGATGATAATGGTCCTAAAGAGTTTGAGCTGGAAGAGCACTTACTATACGTGATTGCCAAAAAAATTGCTGATCAATACGGTAAGCAGCTACCTGCCTGCCGTGTCGAAATGGCAAGTGATCTTCCATTAGCTCGTGGTTTAGGGAGCAGCGCAGCGGTCATCGTTGCTGGAATTGAACTTGCTAACCAAGTCTGTGAGCTGAACTTAACTGTGCAGGATAAACTCAATTTATCCTCACAAATCGAAGGACACCCAGACAATGCAACTGCTTCCGTATTAGGAGGATTAACAATTTCTTCAATGGATGAGAATGGCATTGTGGATACATTCCATGTCAATGATATCGATGTTTCCTTTGTAGTATACGTGCCCGATGTCGAACTAAAAACAAGCGAATCTCGTTCTGTTTTACCAGAACAATTTGATCGAGCATATGCGGTGCATGCTTCTGCAAATGCTAATATGTTAGCCGCTTCATTAATGGCTCGTGATTTTGAACGTGCAGGGCACTATATGGAAAAAGACTTATTTCATGAGCCTTTCCGTGCCAAACTAATTCCACGATTTTCAGAAATTCATGAAGCTGCGAAGGCTAACGGTGCATTTGGAACAGCTTTAAGTGGTGCAGGGCCAACACTGATTTCCATTATCCCTACTGCTATTGCACATGATTTCGTAAATGCCATGAAAAATCAATTTCTAGAGCATCAAATTATCTTAACAAAAGCCGATGAATATGGTGTACAGGTGAAATTTGGACGTCTACTGTAAAGGTAGACGTTTCTTTTTGAAGGAGGAAGTAGCGTGAAACCAATTATATTCTGTGACTTTGATGGCACTATAACAGAAACTGATAATATCGTCTCACTTATGACTCAATTCGTACCAGAGGAATCTGAGAAAATTGCTAAGGCAATGATGGAACAAAAATTAACCTTTAAAGATGGCGTGTCAGCAATGTTCGAGCTATTATCAACTAAACAAAAGGATACTGTTATTAAATATTTATTGGATACGGCCATTATACGTGAGGGCTTTGACGATTTCGTTCGTTTTGCACAAGAGAAACATATTCCGTTTTACATTGTTAGTGGAGGTGTCGATTTTTTCATTGAGCCACTACTAAAAAAATACGGTCCATTTTCTGGTATATATTGCAATAGCGCTGATTTTTCAGAACAACAAATTAAACTCGTCTTTCCCAATAGCTGTGATGAAGAATGTGAGAAATTTGAGACACAGGGCTGTGGATGTTGCAAACCAAGCGTCATGCGAAAAGTAGCACAGCGTGATCATTTTAAAATCGTGATTGGAGATTCCCTTTCTGATTTTGAGGCTGCAAAACAGGCAGATTTAGTACTTGCTAGGGATCATCTTATTAAACGCTGTGAAGACCTTCACCTTCCATATAAGCGCTTTGAGACATTCTATGACTGCTTAGAGGCTGTAAAGGAGCTTATGGATGCAGAAAAGGCTGTAAAAATGTAAACATAACAAAGGGAGCCATTCTTCAATTAAGATGGCTCCCTTTCCACGTTCAAGATTCCTTATTCATTTTAAAATGTCTTTTGCGACGTTCATACCAAATGACACAGATTATGAACCAAGTATAACCCATACTCCATCCAGCCAATACATCTGAAGCAAAATGACGAGCTCCTGCAACTCGAGACAAACCAATAAGCACTGTTAATATAATTGCCCCAAGCCAAAGTAGCGTTTTTCTCCCCTTGCTATTATTCTCTGAAAATATATAAGCGATTGTAAATAAATACAAGATACCTGTCATAGAATGCCCTGATGGAAAGCTAAAGGATGTTAATTGATCTTCAATTTCAGGTCTTGGTCGCTGTACCCATTTTTTTAATAATTGGTTAAGAATATTTCCGCCTGCAAATGTTAACAAAACAAATAATATAGCTCGGTAATTTTTTACCTTCCATGCTAAATACACTACGAGAACGATAGCCACAGACACTACAAATGCCGGTTCTCCTATGTAATGGAAAAATTCGATAAAACGATTACCGAAAAAGAGATTTGCCATTTTTGTATCAAAATTATTGATAAACTCACTTTGATAAGTAACTCGTAACACAAAAAAGGTAATCAGCGTTACTATCGCCAAAGGATATGCCCATTTTTTCATTTCATACTTCACCTCAAAACTAAATCATGTCATGCTGTTTTATTTTTCACATCATAACATATTTAAGTAAGTTAGAGGTAAATTTGCTTTTTATCACGCAGTAACGTGCAGTATTTTATCTATACTGAAAGCGAACAATGCCCGATTGGTAAAGACTAATAATCAGCGGGGATGAAGAACCCTCACTGATTATTAGTCTTCACTCGATTTAACCTAACGTACTCCCTCTGTCCAGGGTAATGACAAATGTTTTTTTGTCAGGTTTATTAAAATAATTTGAAAGTACCAACGCAACGATAAATAAGATTGCAACGATAGATATGATCTTTCTAAACAAAATAAACACTTCCTCATCCCTTAATATCATGTTCAGTTTGAATTATTTTATTTTAATAATACAGGATCAAATAGCCAATCCATTGGTCCAAAGTTCGTATCCTTCTCGCCTTTTACCTCACGAGATATATTGTTTTTAATAACCAATTCTCTGAACCTTCTACTAAACAAAGTTTTTCTATATAAATATCTTCCATCATGGCTCCATTCTGCAGACAGGAATATATCACCTGTTACGTTTGTTAAATCTTCACGCTTATAACTATCAGGTCCATTGATAACCCCACTTAATCCGCAGCGACACGGAGGTTGCTCTGTCGCAAAATACAACTTAACTCTTTCAGTGCTACATTCTGGCAATACTTGTGTCGGTATAATTTGAAAAGCTTTTTGCTTCCCTTCTTCTGGTCCTTGATGAATAACCTCTAAAAGTTCATAGCCTCTAATATTCTCTTGTTTCATTAATGTCACTAATTCCTGTGAAGCTACCCAATATCCGCTCACATGAACTAGATGGCGATCTTTCATTTCTGTTGTATCTATCACTAATGGTGAAAGTTGCTCTTTCTCCATTAGTCCACAATGCTGGCAATAGGTGCTTATAGAAAATAAAGTTCCTTTATCATCTATAAACATATCAGGTGAGTTACCTGTTGAGTTTAATGTAAACAATGGTGCTTGCTCATATTCACTCTCTGAAAAATCAAAGTAAAAACGTTCTCCAATTGAAACAATCCCTAATTCGCGTTCCAATGATTTATATAACGCTGCTACATGCTCATATGTTACATCTTCATTTAATGTAAAAATAGGATTAAATGATGCCTTTAAATTTCTTTTTCTTATTTCAGTGGCACCAATACAAATCCCATAGCGGTTATACACTTTAATAACTTGATCTTGACTAGATTCATCTATAGAAAATAAATTTTCAAGTTCTACTTTCAAAATACACGCCTACCTTTATATAAAGTTTTATGGTGAAGTATGTTGACTAGCTAGTATCTTAAAAAATCTACAATCTCTACTTTATTCATAGATAGTCAGGCTGCTTATTTTAAACGAAATCTTTTATATATTATTACAGGTGTGTTGATTAACCATTTTTATACATTCGAAGAGGCTGATTTCCGCTACGGGCTACTCGCTTTCCTGCGGGCGAGCGCCGAGCCGCTTCCTCCGCTTCGCTCCGTACAGGGTCTCGTCTGTCTCGCTTTCCCGCAGGAGTCGAGTAGCCCTACGCTACAATCAGTTAAAATGGAAATATATCAGCAAAATAGTAACAAAAAAATCCATTTACCGCGCAATATTAAACCTATTTTTTCCTAATCAACACGCCTGATATTATTACTCACTATAACAAATCTACTTACCACGATTATATTAAGCGTACCAGTACTAACACCGATATTTCAACGGTGGGTTTACGCCAATTTTCTGGCGGTCTGCGACTCGATTTTTGGCGTGATTTGGCGGACATATAAAAACACCGCCAAAAATTGGCGGTGTTACACGGAAATTATAGGTATTTAGCATTATAATTAAAGATTAATTTACTAAGTTAATATATGGTATTTCAAAACTATCCAAACTATCCCTTTTTATTGAAAAAAATACCAATATCGATGAGTATAACATATAGATAAACTATAGTAAATTCATTCTTTCTGCAAGATTTACAGCATCGGTACGCGAATCTACATTCAACAAAGAAAACAACTGTGTTAAATATCTTTCTGTTGTTCGCTGAGGGATATTTAACTCTAAAGCAATGGCTTTGTTCGTATGTCCTTTAGCAATCAATCTTAAAATCTTCTTTTCTTTTTCATTTAAGTGGATATCAAGCTTAGCATCCTGCAATTTAAATCGATTATCGAGAAAATCCAAGAAATTTTGTGGTAAAACAATTTCACCATTTGCAATAGCCCTTACAGTCCTTAATATTTGTTCTTTGGATGCTGTTTTAGCTAAGATGCCTTCTATTTTTCGTTCCAAAATAAGTGGATAATAATCTGTAATATCGTCACCTGTATAAAGGATAATTGAAGCATTTGACTGGATAGCTTTTATGTTACGGGCTAAGTTAATACCATTTTCTAACGGCATATTTACATCAATTAAGTAGATATCATACGGCTTGTTTTTAATTCTCCGTATAACATGAGTTGCATCACTTTCTGTATCAACTATAATATCTTCATTTTCTTGAAATAAATTTTTCGTTCCCTCTAACACAATAGGGTGGTCATCCACTATAAGCATCGTAATCAAGTGTGTCACTTCCTTCTCTTACTGTTATTCGGATAAATATCCCTTCATTAACTTGCGAATCTATATAAAAATGCCCATTAAACGCCTTTACACGCTCTTGCATACCTCGAATCCCCATCGATTCTGTGACAATAATATTTTCAACATTACAGCCCACACCATCATCCTTGTAGATAATTTCAAATCCATCATTTGCTTCTTGGAGATGAATCTCAACTGTTGTTGCATAAGAATGTTTCAAAGCATTGTTAAGTAATTCCTGAAATAATCGATAGATCATTAAATTCATACGCTCATCCTCTAAGTAAAGACGATCTATCGAATAAATTAATTCAAAACTAGCTCTTTCTGTCACTTTTCGAATTAACTTCTCCAAAGCTGCATTTAACCCTAATGTATCTAATAATGGGGGCTTTAAATTTTCACAATAAGCTCTTAATTCATGTAAAGACGTAACCATCTGCTTATGAACCTTCACAAGCTTTTGTTGGATATCTGTTGGATCCTTCGCATTGACTAGAACATCAACCTCTCGAGCAATATGTAGCTGTTCTTGCAAATTTGTGTCATGTAATTCTTGAGCTAATTGATATTTCTCCTCTTCAAATCTTAACCATAATAGCTTATTTAACCATGGTAATTGACTATCATCAGCTTGCCTCATATGCTTTAGTTCATCTAACAGCTCTTCCACCATCTTTGTATTTTCAATAAAATTATTTACATACAATAAGAGCAATTCAAGCCATAGAAGCTCTTCATCTTTTAAATGAATCGAATTGTTATGAACTAATACTAAGGCTCTTTTGCAGCGAGCATCTTGATGGAGGAAGGCTAGGTAGACCTTGTCAATTTTCCGTATTTCTCCTAATTTCAAATCTTCCATTACCGTGGGATTAATCAGAAGCCTTCCCTCAACCGTTGAAGTAAATTGTTTTGTGTTAAAGTCATAAGTTAATACAAATACATGCTCTAGCTCAAGATGTAATGAAACCTCTTGTACAAACTTCTCTAGAAGCGCATTTAATGTAATCGTCTTACCAATTCTATCCACAGCAGTATATAGCTGATGTATATAATCCCCTTTTGTCGAAAATAAAATTTTTCGTTTTCGATAATCGACCCTCTCTTTTATGTAAAAAAGAACAACTAACGATGTAAAAGTAAAGAATGAAATACATGTTATTACGGATATAGTTAAATATTTCTGCGCAATCCAATACAAACCTACTGTAAACCACAAAGTAAATACCAGTGAAAAAATTACATAATAACGGAGTCTTGTAATATGGTATTCAATATCAAATAATCTTTCCGGTAGTTGTGTAAAAATAAAACTAAATGGAATTAATAATAAAAATAAAGCACTAATTTCAGCTGAAAGTATATACTTTTCAAATAGAATTTCAGGGAGTGTATATAAAAAAAGAAATGGCATAAACGGTATTAATATACTATTCAATAAAATTGTCAACTGCGGTGATCTATATTTGATAAAGCTTACCAATAAAACACTAAGGATAATGATAAGGAGAATGAAGAAAAGAACTAATACTACATCAGAAAGAAAATCATAAGAAGCAGGATAGAAAGTACTAATACAGCCCAGTAAAAAAGCTATTACGGGGAATAGATAAAAAAATTTGATATTGTTTATCAATACCCATTTTGTTTTTACAAATGAAAAATAATCTCTTAAAAAATGTAATAATACAGCTAAACATAACACCATACTACTTCGATTTACTATAATCCCAATTCCATTTAATCTACCAGATACCCCACTACTAACATAAGCCAATGAAACTGTTAGCATAAAAAGAATAAGTAAGTTAGTAAGATTTGTATTTTTTTGTTTAAAATGTAGAAAGATAGTAATAAATAAAGTTAATAAATAATAACAAGCTGGAATGATGAATATATAGTAAAATTGATGAGGGATATCTAAATGTTTGATATGTATATCTTTTATATCTCCATTTGGCTTCATAATTGTTATTTTATGAGCAGCTACTATTTTAGATTTATATTTCAGCTGATTTAGATCATCCATTGGCACATCATCTACTCTTAAAATCACGTCATCTGGTGAAATATTTTTCCATCCTGTCCAATCTTTATCGTAAGGTTGCGTTACTCCCCACTGGCCATCCTCTTTTTCTACCTTAATTTCTGATAAGGGCACGCTATAATTCACATAATTCAGATAAAGACCAATTACTAAATAGATCATTATAGCGGGCCAAAACAACTTACTACTCAATGATTTTATTTCCAAATTTCACTTTCTAAATCTATTACACCATTAAATGCATCTAAAATTGCTTTTTGCTCTACAGACGAAATTCCAATCAACGAGGCTTTTTGGTCTTTTACTAGTGCAACTAGGCTTGGGTTTTGTTCTAGGTACTGAATGACATGCATCATACAAATCTGTCCTCATTTCATTAGTTTTTTTAGGTAGTCTTTACCTAATTCGCTTATAGCCACATCTTCAAGTTTATTTAATGCTTTAAACTTATAGACATTTTTAACAGTAATTGCATATCGTATTGCACCACCATTTGTCAACATGTTTTCAGTAGCATTATTATCCAAAAAGTCAGCTTTGTCATTATTATAATAGTTTGTGACTGCATTTGAAACATCATTTTTCTGTGCTAAAAGATAAATTATAGGCAATGAGTATCTTTTGTTTAGCAAGTCATTTTTAGGTCCCCAAGTTTTTAAACTTTGAATATCGTTTTTAATTTGTTGGATAATCCCTATATATTTCCCATACTCCTCAACTTCATGAGATATTTCCCCTTTTGCAAGCACTTCCCCAATTAAGCAACTCATTGCTGTTAAAGAGCCAGATTTTTGGTCAATCATTTGTATATAGGATTGATCATCTCTACAAATATTGAGTAAATCTAGCTGCTGTCCGTTTATACTCCGTAACGCATAATCCTCTAATATTTGAACAGCAATGTTTTTGTGTTCAAAGGAGGTCTCACGTATAGTTCTAGAAGCCATTACTAGCATAGCTAAAGCAACATTAAATGATAATTCAGGTGTTGTACTCCAACTGTAATCTGAATCCTTATCCTGCAGGTCATCGATAATATCAAAGGACAAAATTAAAAGTTCAATAGCCGCGGCTACTTTATAAATGTCCTCGTCCAAACAATCTGTAAATGCTTCATAATGACAGTAACAAAGCTTGCCAAATGAATAACCTAAAACGCTTTTTTCTTCCTTAAAGCTTTTCAGCATTGATCGTAGTTCATGACCTATCAATGCTTCGTTTTCAATAAGAATGTCCAATGATTCATTAATTCGTTCGTCCAACCCCTTCAATAGTCCTCTCACCCCTTAAATATATTAATAGATATTATACATATTAATGGGAAATAATACTACGCTCCCGAAATAATATAGTAATATTTACCATACAGATACACTTACCGTCATTTATATAAACGCTAATACCGCCAAAAAGTGGCGGTATTTGTGGAAAGCACGCCATATTTTTGTGAAGAAATTGTAAATAACTGGCGGTATAACATTAATGACCGCCAGTTTTTTGGCGTAAACTCAGCATTGAAATGGCGTCATTACTGATGTTACGCTTAAATTGAACTAAGATAAATTAAAAAGTATTGTATATAACACAATCTTTGTCTTTCAAAGTTATAAATATGATGAGAGTACAAGATAAAGATTCTAATCTAATTAGAAGGAAATTCGCCAACACTGGGAGTGATTGAAATGACAAATGAAGTAAATGAAAACGTTTTAATACTTACAGCTACTTTTTCCTGTACAATTTGTGTCTCTGAAGATGAAATCACCATTAAAAAGCCTTCAAATGAACAGCAATGCATTGAACAAATAATTATTCATGCCGAGCAACAAGCGTATAAAGAAACGTTAGCAGAATATCAAAACAAGTCTACATTTTCGAATTTCATTTGCGATACCCCTGGATTTGAGGATACTTTTCAGCAAAAGCTGGACACTTTTATTGAACCCTATGGAATTTTAAGAGTGTCTGAAGAAAGTCTATCTATATTGTCTTTAGTAAGTCCATTTACCTCCGGATTGAACATACATGCACCTATAATCTATACGTCTCCAAGCTATAGTATTATAAATGCGAGAGGCAATTGCTTTTGCACTTCACCTGTTGTTGCTATAGACGAAACAGACGACTTACCTGTTTTTCAGAGTAACTCAGAATTAGAAAATGATATGTCTTCTTCAGGTAAATTCACTGCTGTGAAGGAAGCAAATTGGGTACCCAAACAATCGACTGCCAATTTTATTGGGGTTTCCATTAGTGAAAGTGACATTTCTTTTAATATTACTACGGCATTTAATCCGTGGAATCGAGCGTCCATTAAACATTAGGTTATAAATAATGGGGATGGCACAATTACAGATCTGACGTGCTATCCTTCACTTTTGTCCATTTCAGTATCAAAAAAGAGGTGCCTCAAATGAATTTTGAGACACCTCTAATTTTCAACCTTTTACATAATAAACTTCTTGACCGCTTTCGATAACGTAATCGGGTTTCGGTATACCTGCACTTGCTTTATGACCAGCAATATGCTCAGGGCTCTTCTCCCAATTTTCCCATGCCTCTTCTGATTCCCAACGAACCACAATTAGCACTTCCTCATCACCACGGCGTACTTTTTTTACAAGTACTTGCTTATCAATAAAACCTGGTTGTTGTTCAAGCAATGTTGGACCATCTTCCGTTGCTCCAAAGCGCTCAACAATCTTATCCGAATGCTCTTCCGTAACGACAATACGTTTAATTTGTACAAACATATTAGTTAAACGCCTTTAAAACGTCATCAATTTTTTGAGTTTCAGAAATTAAACCGCCACCAGATAAATACCAAACTTGTGAATCTAAATAGAAGATTTTATTGTTTTTCGCAGCATTAGTAGCCCCAACGATTTCATTTTCAATCGCAGCTTTCGTACCAGACTCACCTTTTGGATTTACAGCAGAGTCACGGTCAACAACAAATAAAATATCTGGGTTTGTCTCACGGACATATTCGAAGCTTACATCGTCGCCATGTGTTTCAGCTTTAATGTTTTCATCAGCAGCTTTTACACCAAAGACATCATGAATTACACCAAAACGTGAACCAGAACCATATGCAGATAATGAACCTTCAGATCCTAAAACGATTAAAGCTTTATCCTTAGATGAAGCTGTTTTAGCTTTAACTTCTTCTACTTTTGCTTCGTATGCAGCAAATGCATCAGCAGCTTCTTTTTCTTTACCAAAAATTTTACCAGCTAATTCCGTGTTAGCTTTGAATGATTCCATGAAATTAGCGTTATCTACACCAACGTATACAGTAGGCGCAATTTTAGATAATTCTTCATAAGCAGGTGCTTGACGACCAGAAATGAAAATAATATCTGGTTTCATAGAAGATAATGCTTCAAAATCAGGCTCTTTTAAAGCACCAACATTGACATAAGTTGTATCAGTATATTTGCTTAAATAGTTTGGAACATTTTTTTGAGGAAGACCTGCAACTTTAACGCCTAAAGCATCTAAAGTATCAAGGAAACCAAAGTCAAATACTACTACGTTTTCTGGTTTTTTCTTAAGAGTTACTTCTTTAAATGTATCTTCACCATTAGTGCTACCTGGAATTGTGATTGGGTAAGCTGAAGCTTCTTCCTTTTGCTCTTCAGCAGGCTTACTATCAGTTTTAGAACTTGTATCCTCTTTTTTTGCATCGTCCTTTGAGCCGCAAGCAGCTAATACTAATAGCATCATTGCCATTAATACAGTAAGTAATTTCCAATTTTTCATTGTATAATTGCTCCTTTATAATTATTATTTATAGTTCAGATGGATATAATCATCCATTATCACTTCTATGAGTTAAAATACACACAAATACGACAACCATTCTGTTCTTGAACAGGGATATCCATATCATAGATTTCCTTAAGCGCATCAGAGTTAATAATGTCATTTGTTGGACCATCTTTGACAATACGTCCATTTTTTAATGCGACAATATGATCAGAGTATACGGAAGCAAAGTTAATATCGTGTAATACGATGACAACCGTTTTCCCTAGCTCATCAACCAGCTTACGCAAAATTTTCATGATCTGCACAGAGTGCTTCATGTCCAAATTGTTGAGTGGCTCATCAAGCAAAATATAGTCTGTGTCCTGTGCAATAACCATTGCAATAAATGCGCGTTGACGTTGACCGCCTGATAATTCATCCAAATAATTGTGCTGAAGATCATCTAAATTCATATATTGAAGTGCCTCATCTACCTTTTGCTCATCCTCTGGCTTTAAATGCCCTTTTGAATAAGGAAAACGACCAAATGAAACAAGTTCACGAATTGTTAGGCGTACATTCATATAGTTTGACTGTTTTAAAATCGATACACGCTTCGCAAAATCATCCGATTTCCAACGACGTACATCCGATTTATCGAGTAATACTTCTCCAGTGTCTGCATTAAGTAAACGGCTTACCATTGAAAGCAATGTTGATTTACCTGCGCCATTCGGTCCAATAAAAGACGTAATTTTCCCTGGTGCAACGTCGACACTGACATTTTGAATGACCGGTTTTTTTCCAAAATACTTGGATATTTCTTTTACTTGGATCATCCTGCTGACCTACTTTCCTTCAATAATAAGTAGATGAAGTACACGCCACCTACGAAGTTTATAATAACGCTTAGTGTTGTATCGAAGTTAAAAACACGTTCGACCATCCACTGTCCACCGACTAAAGCAACAACACTCATCACACAAGAACCTGTGATTAACACAGAGTGCTTGTACGTCTTAAAAAATTGATATGATAGATTTGCCACAATTAAGCCAAAGAACGTAATAGGCCCAACAAGAGCTGTAGAAACGGCGATTAACACCGACGATACTATGAGCATACGCTGTACAAGCTTATCATATGGTACCCCTAGGTTAATGGCTGTATCACGACCAAGAGACATTACGTCTAATTGGTTCATGTGACGCCAACCATAAATGAAGGTAATGATGATAACAACAGCCGCAAGCCACACTAAATCCGAATTCACATTGTTGAAGCTTGCAAACATTTTACTTTGTAAGCTTAAAAATTCATTCGGGTCTATTAACACTTGGAGGAACGTTGATACGCTTCCTAAAAATGTTCCGACAATCATACCGACCAGCAGCAAGAAATAAATCGGTCGTTTTCCTCCCTTGAACAATACAAGATAAAAAATTAACGCAAAGACAATCATAGCTAAAACAGCTAGTAAGAAATTGTATTTGGCATTAATGACGAATATCGACATAGAGCCAAAGAAGTAATAGGTGAACGTTTGAACCAACATATATAATGCATCAAGTCCCATTACACTTGGCGTTAAAATATGGTTATGTGTAATCGTTTGGAAGACCACTGTTGAATAAGCAATCGCAATCCCCGTTAACGACATCGCAACCACTTTAATAAGGCGACGAGGGAACGCATAATGGTAGTTACCATTAAGTTCATAAAATACATACAGTAAAATAGAAGCTACAGCTAGCCCTAGTAATATCAACATTTTTGTACGGTTACGCATAAGCTTTCCCCCTAAACAACATAATTAGGAAGATCGCACTTCCGATGACGCCGACCGTCATACTAATCGGAATTTCATAAGGGAAAATCAGCACACGCCCTATAATGTCACATATTAATAAGAACAACATACCGAGTAATGCTGTATGAGGCAATGTCTTAGCGAGATTATCCCCTCTGAACAAGGAAACTATATTTGGAATGATTAAACCAAGAAATGGAATTACACCAACAGTAAGCACCACTGTCGTTGTAATAAGTGCTACTAACACTAAACCTAAATTCACAACGAATTTATAGGAGAGTCCAAGGTTCTTTGCAAAATCCTCCCCCATTCCAGCCACTGTGAAGCGATTCGCATAAATGTAAGCTATAATCAGCACGGGTACGCTTATGTATAAAAGCTCGTAACGACCTTTCATCATTAATGAGAAATTCCCCTGTAACCATGCAGAAATGTTTTGGATAATATCCGCTTTATACGCAAAGAACGTTGTAATCGACGAAAGGATATTCCCAAACATTAAGCCAATAAGCGGTATAAAGATCGCGTCTTTAAACTTTATTCGATTTAATATTTGCATAAACAATAGTGTGCTGGCAAAAGCAAATATGAAGGCGAAGGAAATTTTTTGAAAATACGTGACGTTTGTGAAAAACATCATCGAAATTAGCACACCCAACTCAGTAGCATCTAGAGTACCTGCTGTCGTTGGTGACACGAACTTATTCCTACTTAAGCTTTGCATAATTAAACCAGCAATACTCATACCTGCACCTGCTAACAAAATTGCTACAAGTCTCGGTATACGACTAATCAAGAATAGTCTAGTTTCTTCTGATTCGAAGTCTAAAAGGTCACTAGGTTTAATATCTACTACACCGATAAATAGTGACACAATTGACAACACTACAGTTGCTATTAAAAGATATCTTATTTTCATTGTAATCCCCGGTAGATTCATTTTTGCTCGTAACTGATCCTCAAGTCCTCTAATGAAAATGATTATCATTACTTACGATTCTCATTATAAGCATCTTTCCATTCTCAGTCAACCTACAATTGAGAATTATTCTCGTTTTATATAAAATCACAATCCAATAAAGGTATATCCGGGATTTCTATCATTTTCGGAGCTGAATATTTCTACATTTTTTATTCAAATAAAAAGGTAATTGAGAATAAAATACTAATTCCTTCTCAATTACCTTATCAATTATGCCATTTGTCGAACCCCTCTTAGCCATGCAACAACAATAAAAACTACTAATATAAAACCAACATACCCCATGACAGCATATAACTTTGCTACAAGCGTCGTAAAGCCGGCAAGACTTGCTAAAAAGCCCAAACCACCGATAAAGACGGCAGCTACCTTAAAACTAGGCTTACTTGGTTTTAAAAATCTTACCATAAATGAATAGAACATCCCCACCGCTGTATTATAAATCATCCCTAATAGAGAAATTGACATTAGTAGACCGACTAGAGGATGAATCTCATTTGCTAAGACTAACATCGGTATATCTATACCAACGATTACATTCATTTTTGCAAGAAGGGAAAGGTTAATAAGCAGAATTAAAGCTCCTAGCAAAATTCCACCAATAACGCCTCCCATCCCCGCCACCTTTTCATTGCGAATAGATCCACACATAACAGTTAAAAGCGAAAAACATACACCGATATTAAAAGACATATACAATAATGCCGTAACCCACCAACTTTTAGAGCTTACCTGTGCTTGCCGCGCTATAACAGCTTGTTCTACAAAAGTTAAATCCATCGTAGCCAATGAATAGACCGCAATTATCGATACAATTGTTAGCAAATACGGTGTGGCAATAGCAATAATATTGATAATGCTTTTCACATTCATCATAACTGTCGCTATAGTAAGTACAATCATACAAATACTCCCCAGCCAAACTGGCAGTCCAAACATTTGTTGAAACGTAGCACCCGCTCCTGCAAACATAATTACTGCTACACCGAATAAGAAGAGCGACAGTAAACAATCCATCACAAAGCCTACAGTATTACCTGAAATTTGATAAATCAAATCCTTATGTGATGTCGTACGCAGCCTTGAGCTAATTTGTGCAATACACATTCCTACTAAAGCAAATCCAATTGTAGCAATTAGTGCGCCATAAATTCCATGAAAGCCATAGCTCGTAAAATATAGTACGATTTCCTGTCCTGATGCAAATCCCGCACCGACGATAATTCCTACATAGGCACCACCGATTTGCAAACTTTTTTTCAATCACTTCTCTCCTCGTTTATCCCGTATTCAACTACTATCCAGAGGGGTTGTGGTCCCCCCCTCTGGATAGTAGTTTCATTTTATTGATAAACCTTCTTGTTGAATGTTAACTTATCAATAACCTGCATATTAGGTGTATATCCAATTCCAATCGTTTGTGGTACATGAATATAACCATCCTCTACAAACACTTCAGGTGAAATGATATCCTCATACCAATAATGACTAGATCCTGCAGTATCCCCAGGTAGAATAAAATTAGCTAGTGATGTTAATGCAATATTGTGCGCTCGTCCGATTCCCGCCTCTAACATACCACCACACCAAACAGGAATATTATTTTCTTTACATAAATCATGAATTCTCTTAGCTTCCGTTAAACCGCCAACACGTCCTATTTTGATATTGATTACACCACAACTACCAAGCTCTATCGCTTTTCGAGCATCTTCGTAGGAGGTGATGCTTTCATCTAAGCAAATAGGCGTTTTTAACTTTCGCTGAAGCTTAGCATGGTCGACAATATCATCTACAGCTAACGGCTGCTCAATCATTAATAAATTAAAAGCATCAAGTTGCTGCAATACATTCATATCGTTCAATGTATAAGCGGAATTTGCATCTACCATTAATGGCAAATCTGGCATCTCAGCTCGAATAGCACGAATAACTTCCACATCGTGACCAGGCTTAATTTTCACTTTGACTCGTTTATAACCTTTATTTACATGACCTTTTAATAACTCAATTAATGCTTCTGTAGAAGATTGAATACCTACACTAACGCCTACCTCTATTCGCTCCTTATCTCCGCCTAACGCTTGTGCAAGTGATTGTTCTGTTTGTTGAGCATAGATATCCCACATAGCCCCTTCAATAGAAGCCTTCGCCATGCAATTACGACGAATAGAGGAAAATAACGTACTGACTTCATCTGGATGCCCAATCTCTTTATGTAACAAGATGGGTATCAAAAAGTCTTCAAGCATATGCCATGTTGTTTTTAATGTCTCCTCCGTATACCAAGGCGCTACAAAGGCAACAGCTTCTCCCCATCCTACAGTTCCTGATTGATCTATCGCTTCTATAAGTAAAAACTCTTTTTCATCGATTGTTCCGAAACTCGTTGAAAATGGCGCTTTCATAGGCATTTTTATATGTCTCACTGTAATCTGTTCTAGTTTCACAAAATTTCACTCCTTATCCTTATTATAAAGCTAGTAAGGAGCGTCTGACTAACAGATAGCTATGCACATATTCATTGTGCTTTTTCATCCGAACAATCGCATAATTTTGTTCAAATAATGTCGTTAAAATAGTACGAACTTTATAACGCCAGTCCCCTGCAAGCTTAGGGCTCTCTACTTTCATCTTTTGTAAAAGTTGAGGGATAGGTAATAAATAGGCGTCCTTATAAAATGATTGATCTCGTTGAAATTCACCTTCAATATCGAGCACAGGTAAGCCGTCCACCGTCAAAGACCAAGGCACAATTTCTTCAGCTTCTTCTTCCAATTCATCCAAGGAATCCTCCACTTGATTACGTTCAATCCACCACTCTACCACAATACGATCTGAAGGTAGCCCCTCGTTAAAATCATCCTGAAGCGGGCCATAATAATCATTTTCATATTGATAACTAAAAGCATTTAGCTTCAAAAATGATAAATTAGCCATACGTGCTTCTAGCGGATCAAATAACCAACGCACAAGCTGAAACCCGTGTTCTCTTGCATATTCCTGCTGGGCATGCTTTAATAATTCAGCTACACCTTGTTCACGATATGTTTTCTCCACACCAATCATGTGTGAGTGCAAATACATCATCCCTTCACGACAACCAACAAAACAATAATTAAAGCCAATCAGCTTTTCACCCAAATATGCTCCAAGCACTAGTCCACCATTTTGTACAGCTGCTAACAATTGATGCAATGGAATAGCCTGACTCCCCCAAATTTTCACGTTCAAGATTTGTACCTCTGCAATCTCTGTAGGTGTCATTATTTTTTGAATACGCACTCTTTCTAACATTATGCTGATTCCTCCTTTGTATTCCCTGACCCCAATGCTAACAATACCGCTCTTGTAAGGATTTCAACTCCCGTTACTAGCCTTGCCTGCTTAAATTTCATCTTTGGATGATGTAGTCCTGGTGTTAACCCACAACCTAAACCTAACATTGTAGATTTTAAATGCGGTCGTTGAACAGCATAATGATGAAAATCTTCTCCTCCCGGTGTACGCACTGGCTTTCGTAGTTTCGACAGTCCCACCGCTTGGACAATTGCCTGTTCCATAATATATTGAGCAGTTGGGTCTACCTCAGCTGCCACTACATTTGCTACAGTACGTAATTCAATCTGCACCTTATGCAAAAGCTTAGAGGAGTCAATTACTCGCTTTACTCCTTGTGCAAGTGCACCCATTACATCATTTTGCTGAGCTCGTATATCAATGGTGAACGATGCATTCCCAGGAATTATATTGCCAGATTCCCCTCCTGCTTGGAATTTTGTCATCTTAATAGATACAGGAACCATTGGATCTGTATGAATCGTTCTTAAATCTTCGATAATAGTTGCCCCTACCTCAATGGCATTCACACCGAGATGCGGTCTTGCAGCATGGGCATCTTCTCCAATAATTTCTCCTTCAAGCATCCGAGAGGCCCCGTGGTACAATGCAGCACAATATGTACCGTCTTCAAGCTCATGCACAGGTCTTACATGGACACCAAATAAAAAGTCTAAATCATCAATGATTCCTTCTTTTAAAACAGATAAAGCACCTGTTCCTTTTTCTTCAGCCGGTTGAAAAATGACACGAATTGTACCGTTGAATGATTGACCAAGCTCTTTCAAAAGTAATAGAGCACCGATTGCCATCGTCATATGTCCGTCATGCCCACAGGAGTGATTCGCACGAAACTCACCATCTACCTCTTGCCATAATGCGTCCATGTCCGTACGCAAACCAACTTTAGGATCACCATTTCCCACATCAACATAAAGCCCTGGAATGTTTTTAAAGCGGATTGGCGAAAAACCTTCACGTGTTAGTAAATCAAAAATATAATTTGTTGTTTCTACCTCATGCCAGCTTATTTCTGGATTCGCATGTAAATACGTGAAAATCTCCATTAATCTTGGCCTCAAACGATTTAAAGCTTCCTTCATAGCGAACAACCCCTCTATTTTTCATACTATTGAGATTATTATAACGAAAATAAAATCTTTTCTACAAACTTATACCCACATTCAGCAAATCTACTACATGGCAAAATCAATCTCTTCCAGGCTGTAAATAAATGGAGCGCACTCATAACTCAGGATTCCTTTCGTTCCGACTCGGCGCTATCTTTAGGTGTTCGATGAGCTGATTGGAGCAACATGGGTTTTTGTGTGTAAGTGGAGCGGCAAGCGAAGCGGCAAGCGAAGCGGCAAGCGAAGCGGCAAGCGAAGCGGCAAGCGAAGCGGCAAGCGAAGCGGCAAGCGAAGCGGCAAGCGAAGCGGCAAGCGAAGCGGCAAGCGAAGCGGCAAGCGAAGCGGCAAGCGAAGCGGCAAGCGAAGCGGCAAGCGAAGCGGCAAGCGAAGCGGCAAGCGAAGCGGCAAGCGAAGCGGCAAGCGAAGCGGCAAGCGAAGCGGCAAGCGAAGCGGCAAGCGAAGCGGCAAGCGAAGCGGCAAGCGAAGCGGCAAGCGAAGCGGCAAGCGAAGCGGCAAGCGAAGCGGCAAGCGAAGCGGCGAGCGGCAAGCGAAGCGGCAAGCGAAGCGGCAAGCGAAGCGGCAAGCGAAGCGGCAAGCGAAGCGGCAAGCGAAGCGGCAAGCGGAGCGGCAAGCGGAGCGGCGAAAGCGGAGCGGCGAAAGCGGAGCGGCGAAAGCGGAGCGGCTGCAACAATATGTTGGTCACGAGGGCATTTTAAAGGACGTGATGCTTTATGATGCTCTATTTAATGGTTCTTTCCGTCGATCCATTGGTTCTTTCCGTCGTTCTGACTCTTCTTTCCGTCGCCTCGTTGGCTATCCGTCGCTCAGCCTCTTCTTTCCGTCGATTCCTTGATTCTATCCGTCACTTAACCTCTTCTTTCCGTCGATTCGGTAGTCCTATCCGTCGCCAGCTCTTCTTTCCGTCGATTCCTTGGTTCTATCCGTCGCTTTGACTCTTCTTTCCGTCGATTCGGTAGTCCTATCCGTCGCCAGTTCTTCTTTCCGTCGCTCCATTGGTTCTATCCGTCACTTCATCTCTTCTTTCCGTCACTTCGTTGGCTTTCCGTCGTTTTGGCTCTTCATCCGTCGTTCGGCTTCTTCTATCCTTCGCTCTAATGGTTCTTTCCATCACTTCAGCTCTTCTAATTTTTTATGCCCCATAATACAAAAAAGATGCAAGTACAGCTATTTTAATAACTGTACTCACATCTTTTTATTAGTTAATACCTCGCATTGCTTTTGAAATAATCGGCGAAAGTATTAATATTATAATCCCTAAAACAATAGATAAGAAACCTAAGAAGCCAAAGTACGTGAATTCACTTACCGCTTCATAAACCTTAACAAGTTGTGCGTTAATAGCTTGCGCTGCGGCACTTGTTAAAAACCAAAGTGACATTGTTTGTGCAGCAAAAGCCTTTGGAGCCAATTTTGTAGTAGCTGACAATCCTACTGGAGATAATAATAGCTCCCCAATTACAACTAAGAAGAATGACAGTACTAACCACCAAGGACTTACCAATGTTTCTCCACCTGATAAATATGCTGGAATCATCATAACTAAGAATGATAATCCTGCGAAGAATAACGCAAATGCAAATTTACGTGGTGTAGATGGTTGTTTATCACCCAATTTTAACCATAACGTTGCAAATAACGGCGCCATCGTAATGACGAATAACGGGTTTAATGATTGGAACCATGAAGATTGAAGCTGGAAGCCACCAATATTCAACTGCGTACGTGAATCAGCATACGTAGCTAAAATTGTAGCGCCTTGCTCCTGGATTGCCCAAAACATCACTGCTGATAAAAACAACGGAATATATGCAAGTAGACGAGACTTCTCATCTTTTGTTGTTTTTTCACTACGATACATGACAAAAAAGAACACTGTTGGAATGATAACCCCAAGAGCCGTAATGATTAAACTAAAAACATCCACTGTCAATACACCAGTTTTAATGCCAATACCACCTGCTATGATGATAAGTAAGGCCGCAATTCCAAACTGTGTAAAGACTTTTTTACGCTCTTCAGGCTTTAATGGATTATTTACTTGTAAGCCTGCTACGCCTAGATATTTTTTCTCTGTTAATTTATAAACAATTAAACCAATTAACATCCCTAACCCTGCTACACCGAAGCCAAGGTGGAAACTATACTTTTGTCCAATTGTTCCGACAATAAATGGTGCAATGAATGCCCCCATGTTAATACCCATATAGAAAATTGAAAAACCTGCATCACGACGATTATCAGCTTCAGCATAAATATCTCCAACAACGCTAGAAACGTTCGGTTTTAATAAGCCTGTCCCGATAACAATAAAGGCCATTGAAGCAAATAACATGCCCACACCGCCAGGTAATGCTAGCAGTAAATGACCAATCATAATAAACACGCCACCATAAAAAATAGTTCTACGTGTACCTAACAGTCGATCGGCAATCCAGCCACCAATTATCCCAGACATATAGACAAGTGAGCCGTAGATGGCCATAATGGAGTTCGCTGTTCCACGATCTAGACCTAGACCGCCTTCATTCAATTCATAGTACATAAAGAAAATCAGAATTGCTCGCATACCGTAGTATGAGAATCGTTCCCAAAATTCTGTGAAAAATAATGTAAAGAGCCCTTTAGGGTGTCCGACAAAGCCATTTTGAGGGACGGATTTAACAATTTCATCTTTAGTAGACATAAAAATACCCTCTCCCAATTTCATTATTCAATAAAAATATTATTACC
Organism: Lysinibacillus sp. G4S2; assembly: GCF_030348505.1. Taxonomy (NCBI): domain Bacteria; kingdom Bacillati; phylum Bacillota; class Bacilli; order Caryophanales; family Bacillaceae; genus Lysinibacillus; species Lysinibacillus sp. G4S2. Next base: position 5,073,978 of record NZ_JAUCFJ010000002.1, read on the forward strand.
CATTAATAAGGATAAATAACTATGTTTCATCATACTAAAGCGTTTTAAAAACTTTTTCAAGAGTTTTAAAAAATGTTGGAAATTTATCATTTTTCTATAAATTAAGAATATTTTTTCTGCTTTTATATCAAAACCCTTGATATCCCTAAGTTCCCTCACTTTTCGAAACCACCTAAATTACAAATTAACAAAAAATTATTCTAAAATATTTTATAATCAGATTATTTTTTCTTTTAACGAACAAGCTAGGATTAACCTAAATTTCATGTAATGCGATATAAATCTGCTATCTTCATTATGCTTTTTTCAAAAAAAAATATGCAAGAAGTGAAGTGCTTCTTGCATACTTTTAAACGTCATTGATTATTTAATTACATATTGCTGATATTTCGCATAATCCGCTTCTTTTACCTCTAGTGTTAACAGCGTACCATTTTCTTCATACGCTGTTTCATAGACAGATGCATATTCATTTAAATAAGATACGATATTTCCTTGTTCATACGGAATGAGCATTTTACATGTTACATAATCCGAGAAAATATGGTGACGGATCATTTGGAGTAATTCCTCTAATCCAATCGCTTGCTTCGCTGAAATCCAAATATTATCACCGCTGACAACAGGGTATGGGACGTTTGCTATATCCGCTTTATTATAAACATAAATTGTCGGAATTCCCTCAACACCAACTGCTTTAAGCGTTTCATTTGTTACTTCCATCATAAAGCCATGCTCAGCATTTGAAACATCTACAACATGTAGCAATAAGTCGGCATCGCGAGCTTCTTCCAATGTTGAGCGGAATGCTTTCACTAAATGATGTGGTAATTTGCTAACGAAGCCAACTGTATCTGTTAATAAGAATGTCTTATTATCGTTCAATTCTATTTGACGGACAGATGTTTCAAGTGTGGCAAAAAGCATATCCTTTTCAAACACTTGTTTATGATCTTCCTGCCCTATTTTCGTAAGTAACTGATTCATAATGGTTGACTTACCAGCATTCGTATAGCCAACAATCGAAACGACAGGGACAGCATTTTTGCGTCGTTGTTTACGCTGCGTCTCTCGTTGCTCCTTTACATGTTCTAGCTCCTTCTTTATTTTCGAAATCTGATCCTCAATTTTTCGACGGTCTAGCTCTAGCTTTGTCTCACCAGCACCACGGTTTTTAAATCCGCCTCCTGTGCCACCACCTTGACGGCTGAGAGACGCATGTAAGCCGACTAAACGCGGTAGCATATATTGCAATTGTGCTAATTCAACTTGCATCTGTGCTTCACGTGTTTTAGCGCGACGTCCAAAAATATCTAAAATCAACATCGTTCTATCAATAACCTTCGTCTCTAAATCACGCTCTAAATTGCGGATTTGTGAAGGTGATAATTCATCATTAAAAATTACTAAATTTGCTTGTGCTTCATCATAAAAGTTTTTTATTTCTTCAATTTTACCAGTACCAACATAATGAGAAGGCGTAATGCGCTCTAAATTTTGTGTGACTATGCCGACAACTTCTACATTTAAAGCCTCAGCTAAATTTTTAAGCTCCTCCATTGAATAATCAAAATGCTCATCATTCCGTAAATTTACGCCAACTAAAATAGCCTTTTCCAATAAAATATCTACTTCCTTAATTCTATCCATCCACGAACCTCCCCCAATGCCCTGACACTACTACGACAAATTTTCTCCATCTTACCATATAATGCCCTATTTCGTGTCGTTTAACATGTATATCGAAAAAATGCGCCTTCTTTGCAAAAGGCGCACTTCATTCATTTACTTCCGTTCTTCTTTTAGTAAAACTACAGTACGATTGAATTCATCTTCAATATCTTTATTCGGTTTATACGTCAAAATGCTGACAACAACCGCCACGAGTAAGCATACTAAGAAGCCTGGAACAATCTCATACAATGTCTCAGATAAGAACTTTATTTTCCCCCAAATAAAGGCTGTTGCGGCACCTGCAACCATTCCACTGAGGGCCCCGTAATTCGTTAATTTTCTCCAATATAGGGACAGCAGTATAATTGGACCGAATGCTGCACCAAAGCCAGCCCAAGCAAAGCCCACTAAGCTCAAAACAGAACTGTCTGGATTCCATGCTAAAATCGCTGCGATAATAGCTACAACTAACACAGCGACACGGCCAACAAAGACATAATGCTTATCGTCTGCCGTTTTATTAAACAAAGCTTTGTAAATGTCTTCTACAAGCGCTGATGAAGTAACAATTAATTGCGATGAAATTGTACTCATAACAGCAGCTAAAATGGCAGCTAGCATGATTCCTGCAATAAATGGATGGAATAAGATTTGGCCAAGTACAATAAATACTGTCTCAGCGTCCTTTAACTCACCTGCATTTTGCTCATAATAAGCCACACCTACCAAAGCTGTTGCAATCGCTCCGAATAAACTTAACATCATCCAACCAATACCGATACGACGCGCTTGCTTTGTTTCTTTTACTGAACTAATAGCCATAAAGCGCACGATAATATGTGGTTGTCCAAAATAACCTAGTCCCCATGCAACTGAAGAAATAATTAATGCTGCAGTTGCAGTCGTAGGTAATAAGCTCAGATGTTCAGGTTTTACAGCTTTAATAGATGCAATAGTGTCTCCAATTCCACCTGTTAAAGACAATCCAAATAGCGGTACAGTAATAAGCGCTAAAAACATAATGAGACCTTGTAAAAAGTCTGTATAACTAACCGCTAAAAACCCACCAAACAATGTGTATGCCACAACAACTGCAGATACAATTAATAAGCCAGTATGGTATTCATAGCCAAATGAACTATCAAAAAATTTGCCTCCTGCAACCATTCCTGAGGATACATAAAATGTAAAAAATATTAAAATAATAATACCTGACGCAATTCTTATTAACTTTGTGTTGTCACGTAAACGATTATCTAAATAACTCGGAATAGTAATTGAGTCATTAGAAACTTGTGTATATACACGTAGTCTTGGTGCTACCAATAGCCAATTCAAATACGCTCCGATTGTTAAACCAATGGCAATCCAGGCCTCCACAATTCCAGATAAATAGATTGCACCTGGTAAACCCATTAACAGCCAGCCAGACATATCTGCTGCACCTGCGCTCAGCGCCGTGACAGCAGGCCCTAGTGAACGCCCACCAAGCATGTAATCCGTTAAATTCGATGTTCTAACAAATGCATACCAACCGATTCCTAACATAGCAACCATATAAATAATAATCGCAAGTAATTGATACATGTTTGCCGACATATTGCTCCCCCTCTTTCCCTGTTAATTTTCTTTAAGAACTCTTTAATAAAAATACCACAAATATACAAATTAACCTATAATCATTCAGAAAACTAATTCCACATTGTAAAGTAACATTGTACTATGAAAAATGTGTTAAACTAGTGCCATCTATTAAACGGTAAAGAAGGCGAAATATATGTCATTTGAAGAAATGAAAGCTCAGCTTATGGAGCGAATATTACAACAGCAGCTCGTTACTGCTACAATCAGTCAACCCCGTTTGAAATCAAACGAAGTAAAACGCATCAAACTAAAGCCTTTATTGCTAAAGGATGTTTACCATATACAAATTGAATACCAATTTGAACGTATTTTAAAACACGAAAACATTTTATTAGAAAAATTCCCCGCTAAGCTAGAAGCATTTTTTAACGATTTCCGTCAAGCACATGTTGATTTTATGGATGAAAAAGTACAAGTTCAGTTATCAAAAAAGAACAAAGTACTATGGAAATCTGATAAATCTTCGACTCCAAAGCAAGTAGATTTAGCGCATAATCGCAAGAAAAACTATTTACTGGCAGAGGATAAGCCATATCCTTTTTTAATTCGTCTTGGGGTGCAAACAGAAGAAGGCAAAATAAAAAAACAAAAATACGATAAATTTAAACAAATTAACCGCTTCATCGAATTTATTGATGATGCATTAACATATTTGCCAAAGGATCGTCAGGTTCGTATTTTAGATTTTGGTTCAGGCAAATCCTATTTAACGTTCGCCCTATACCATTATTTAAAAATTGAAAAAGGCTTAGATATTCGTGTCACTGGTTTAGATTTAAAGAAAGAAGTCATTGAAGAATGCTCACAAATTGCACAAGATTTAGGCTATGAGCAACTCGAATTTCTAGTAGGAGATATTAATGATTATAACGATGAGTCAGCTGTGGACATGGTGGTGACGCTTCACGCCTGTGATGTTGCCACAGATATGGCATTAGCCCGCGCTGTAAAATGGGGAGCGAGCGTAATTTTAAGTGTTCCTTGTTGCCAGCACGAGCTAAATCGCCAGCTTCACACACCGTCACTTGATATCATGCTTCAGCACGGTCTTGTACGAGAACGTTTCGCAGCACTCGCAACCGACTCAATCCGAGCAGAAATTTTATCACTCGTTGGCTACGAGGCCAAATTGCTGGAGTTCATCGATATGGAAAATACACCGAAAAACATTCTAATTCGAGCATATAAGACCGGTAAAAAGCCAAGTTCCGAACAGCGTGCTAACTATGATGCGTTTTTAAAATTGCTAAATGCCAAGCCGTTTTTAGCAAATGAGTTAAAGGCTTACTTGTAAAATATCGCGGTATTTGTGGGTAGGCGCGGGTATTCACGCTCCTTCCGCGAGTATTTCATGGGGACGCGCGGGTATTTACCCTCCTTCCGCGGGTATTTCATGATGACGCGCAGGTATTCGCCCTCCTCCCGCGGGTATTTCATGGACGCGCGGGTATTCGCTCTCCTTCCGCGGGTATTTCATGGCGACGCGCGGGTATTTCTAAATTTGCTCTATCAAAAAGGCGGTCCAAAAACATTTGGATCGCCTTTTCATTATTATAGTTCTTGTCTTAAAGCTTGAATAACGTCAATTTTTGTGGCTTTGCGTGCTGGACGATAGCCTGAAATCATCGCTACACCGATACTAATTGCTGATGCAATGATAACAAGCTGCCAAGGAATAAGAGAAAATGTAATTTCATTTCTACTAAATGCATCTTCACCTGTTGCTGCTTCTAAAATTAAAGGCAATGCGGCATTGGCCACAAAGCTAATAACATATGAAATTACTACAGCTAACAAAGTACCTACAATACCGATGAATGTACTTTCCATTAAGAATAATCGCTTAATAAGCTTTGGACTTGCTCCGATCGCCTTTAAAACACCAATTTCACGAGTACGCTCTGTAACTGCCATTGTCATTGTATTGAAAATACCAATTGATGCGATTAATACTGCAATTGTTCCTACAAATATTAAACCAATTTTTAATACTAGGAAAAATACATTCATTTGATCCAATTCTTCAGTAACCGAGTATACGCTATAACCTTTGTCTTTTAGCTTGTCTAATATTGGCTTTACATTTTCCATACTATCAGCAAAAATATTAAACTCAGAATTAAACATTTCATCCTCTTTAACATCACCAGCTACTAAATTTGCAGCTAGCACCGGCTTTTGCTCTGCGTCCATATAAATTGAGTTATTGATCATCCAATCATAAGAAGGCTTCTTCATGACACCGACAATCGTATATTTCATTTTCGCCATCTCTTTTGTCGCATTATCATGAGGTACTAATGACAATTCAATCTCTTTGCCAATTAATGAGTCCTTATAACCTTCCTCACTTCCATCATAATACGTGCCTTCTGCTTCAGCTTTTTTATTTTTCTCTTCAATAATATTACGTTCGGCATCATTTACTAACGTTTGAGCAAAATGATAACCTACAATGATTTCATTTGGCTTTGATGGATACTTTCCTTCTGCAAGCTTGCCATTTACTTGCTCAAAATCTTTCATATTAGCAACGAATACTTCAGAATTCGTATCACGTCCCTCAAAAAATGAGTGAGCAGATGCATTGACAGTAATCGTTTCGAGCACAGTTTCCACATGCTCTATATCTTTTATTTCATGTATTTGATCATCTGTAAATTGTTTATCGCCAAACACTTGAATTTTCGTAACTTTTTCATTCGATAATATTTCATTGCGTAATGAATCCTGAAGCCCAAATCCGACTGAGGCGAGGACAATTAAAAATGCACAGCCCATTGTTGCCGCTAGCACTGTCATAAAAACACGTAGTTTATTTTTCTTTATATGCTGTGTAACAAAATCTAATTGGTCTTTAAATAACATGTTATGCTTCCTCCTTTACAAGCTCACCATCGTACATGCGGAAACGTCGATGTGCTATAGTCGCTACTTCCTCGTCGTGAGTAATGATGACAAATGTTAAACCAAGCTCAAGGTTTAAACTTTGAATAAGTAACAATATATCTTGCTCCGTTTCCGAATCAAGACTTCCTGTCGGCTCATCCGCCAACAAGACAGGTGGATTTGTAATCAGGGCTCTCGCAATACTTACACGCTGCTGCTGACCACCAGATAATTCATTTGGATAATGGTCTGCCACTTCCGTTAGACCAACCTTGTCCATTAATCTCTCTACCTTTTCTTTACGCGCAGCTTTTTTAGTACCTTGTAATTTTAAAGGTAGTTCAATATTTTCAAACGCTGTTAAGCCAGGCATCAGTTGAAAGTTTTGAAAGATAAATCCAAACTGTTGCAAGCGAAAAGCGGCACTCTCTGTTTCCGTGAGTTTAGCTGTTTCTTTTCCGTTTACCTTAATAGACCCTTGTTCAGATTTCATAAAACCAGCTAAAGTTTGTAATAAGGTTGATTTTCCAGAGCCACTTTTGCCAACAATTGCGACAATCTCTCCTTTTTTCACCTCAAAGTTGACACCTTTTAATACTGGAACCTGTTTTTCCTTGCCCTTTTTTCCGATTAAAAATGTATGTTGTAAATTCTCGACTTGAATCATTTTCAAATAAACGCCCCTTCTTCATTCTTTAGATTCATCACCAAAACGTGTGGTTGATTTCCGTTCCGACTGGGCGCTTTGTTGCTGACGCTACGCTTTCGCACAGATAAAAGATTTGCCGCTGACTCTTTCGCGCAGAGCAGAGCTTCCTGGGGGCGTCCGATGAGCCGCTTCACTCGCGTTGCTCGCTCCAGGGTCTCATCTGTGACGCTGATCCCCAAGGAGTCGCCCAGTCTCCACTACAATCAACAAATATACAGCCCATATATTTTTTAAAAATGTCATCCCGAACTTTGGGTGATGAGCCCTTCATCCTTTATTGTAGTCAAGAATTCTTAATAAAGTTGAAGGATAAAAATGAAGATATTCTTAAGAAAATGGAAAACTATGAGCAAAACGATTCCTTTACATTTCCTTTACAATTCAGACATATAATTTATTCAAAATTCTATGTCTCCATAGTATTCTTTTGTATTAAACAGAAAGTAGAGATCTTTATAAACCCTATTTCCAAAGCGTTTCTCTGTATCAATAAAAACAAATACAGGGATACCTTTATTATTTTGTGAACAATTTGTATATTACAGGAATGTAAAGTTTTATGTAGATTAGATGAATTTTATGTAGATAAATTAAAGATTTTGTTATGATAGTAAAGTTTAGAGGTCGTTTAATTTATTTATATCCAGGAGGATTCGATTTACATGCTTAACTCAAAAAAACAAGACCCTTTCTTTATAGCTTTGCATAAAATTGCTGAGAATATGAGAGAGGCCGTACATTACGCAAATGATTTTCGTATTAACAGTGTAGCTGACCTAAAAGAGATTAGTATTACTATGAAAAATTACGAAACAGCTGGTGATAAGCTCATTCATGAACTGATTGTGATGCTAAACAAATCATTTATGACGCCTATCGAACGCGAAGACATTCTAGAATTTGCCATTCGCATGGACGACGTATTAGATGGTACGGAGCATTGTATCGCTCATTTTGAAATGTTTTCCCTAACAGAAGTTGATGAATCAATGCGTATTTTCTTAGGCTATATTTCAAAAAGTGCTGACGAAATTGTTAAAGCAACAGAAGAGTTAAAGAAAAAGAATCTTATTGGCATGCGTCCACACGCAATTCTTATTAAAGACTATGAGCGTGAATGTGATGAAGTACAACGCTCATCTATTAAAAAATTATTTGTAAATGAAAAAGATCCGATTCGACTTATTAAATTTAAAGATATATATGAACAACTTGAAGATATCGCTGATCATTGTCAAAACGTTGCAAATACAATGGAAACAATTATCATGCGTAACGCGTAATTAGGAGATGGGCACTTACAATGAACACAATCATTATACTAACCGTACTAATCGTAATCTTTGCCCTAACATTTGACTTTATCAATGGTTTCCATGATACAGCAAATGCTATCGCAACGTCGGTTTCCACTAGAGCATTGAAACCACGTGTAGCTATTCTGTTGGCAGCGACGATGAACTTTATTGGAGCTATTACCTTCGTCGGTGTTGCAAAAGCTATAACAAAAGATATTGTAGATCCATTCGCTTTAAATGCCTTTCCAGGAGACACAACAGGCTCAGTCGTTATTTTAGCAGCATTAATTTCAGCTATTATTTGGAACTTACTAACATGGTATTTTGGTATTCCATCAAGTTCTTCACATACTCTGATTGGGTCCATTGCTGGTGCAGCTGTTGCATCTGCTGGCTTCGGAGTTCTAAACTATAGCGGTTTTACTAAAATCATTATAGCACTAGTGCTATCACCAATCCTTGCGATTTGCGCTGGCTTTATTATGATGACACTATTTAAATTATTGTTTAAAAACTTAAATCTATATCGTACGAATAAAGGTTTCCGTACGATGCAAATTTTCACTGCCGCCATTCAATCTTTTACACATGGTACAAACGATGCGCAAAAGGCAATGGGGATTATAACGATGGCGTTAATCGCTGCTGGTTTGCACACAGGGGATGATATTCCTTTTTGGGTACGAGCTTCAGCAGCAGCTGCAATGGGGCTTGGTACTTCTATCGGTGGCTATAAAATCATTAAAACAGTCGGCGGTAAAATTATGAAAATTCGTCCTGTAAATGGAGTAGCAGCAGATTTAGCTTCTGCATCCGTTATCTTCGGTGCTACATTAATTCACTTACCAGTATCCACAACACACGTTATTTCTTCCTCTATTATGGGTGTTGGCTCTGCACAACGTGTACGTGGTGTAAACTGGGGAATGGCACGAAAAATCGTAACTACTTGGATTATTACAATGCCAATTTCAGCCGTTATGGCAGCTGTTATTTACTTTTTGTTATCTTTATTTATTTAATTTGATTACACACTAAGACTCCTGTTCCTTGTCCGACAGGAGTCTTTACATTGTCACACGACAAAATGTGATGCATCCTTTACACTATTTATAAGGAGGATAGTACACTACTATGAAAACTTTTTCAGCCTTTATAACAGCTCACGCTAAAGCAATCGTAGCTATTTGGTTCGTTCTTTTTATCACCTTGGCTTTATTTGCAATACAACTTCCAAGCAAGCTTCATGGTGATGGTTTTTTTGTTGAAGGAGATCACACCTACGTAACAAATGAGCTCGCAGAAACATTTGATTTGCCTTCCGATACAATTTTAGTCGTCTTTGATCCGGCTGAGGATAAGAAAATTCAAGATACTTTAAAAAAGTTGGAAAAAATAAAAGAAATTCATTCAATCCAGTCACCGCTTGAAGATCCCACTTTACAAAAGAATGGTATAGCCTATGCCATGGTTCATTTTAAAAATGATGTTGATAATCTACCTGATGTTGTGAAGGACATCCGTTCGTTAATAGAGGAAGATGGTGTGAGCATTACAGGTGGGCCTGTTATTTCAGAAGATATCAATACAGCAAGTCAAAAGGATTTAGCGTCAGCGGAAGCAATAGGCTTACCAATCGCTATCATAGTGCTATTACTCGCTTTCGGTACTGTTGTAGCCTCAATCTTACCGATTGTTATTGGCGTTGTTACAGTTGTCACTGCGTTTGGTATTTTGACATTACTTAGTAATGATGTTAATTTATCGATTTTTGTGTTAAATATAGTACCAATGCTTGGACTAGCTTTAAGCATCGATTTTGCCTTGTTGTTCATTAATCGATATCGCGAAGAACGTGGCCATACATCTGTTGTACAGGCTATCCAAACAGCTATACAGACAGCTGGCCGTTCTATCATCTTTTCTGCTGTTTGTGTCATGATCGGTTTAGGTGCCATGGTTGTCATTGATGTCGAAATATTTCACAATATCGCTTTAGGAGGCACAATTGTTGTATTACTTGCCGTACTTTCTGGCTTAACCTTGCTACCTGCTACAATGATGCTACTAGGGGATCGTCTCAATAAATGGCGGTTATTACGTATAAAGCCTGGTGGAGCAAATCGCTGGCGTGGCTTTGCAGGTTTTGTTATGAAACATCCGGTTACCATCGTTATTTCGGCATTATTATTACTAGGTATTGGCATGATTCCATTGAAGGATCTTGAACTTACAATTCCTCAGGTGGATTCATTACCGACAAAATATGAGGCACGTGCAGCATATGATAAATTAGACGAAACGTTCGGACTTGGTGATACCTCAACTTTATATTTACTAGCAGAACGTAAAGAAGGCTGGGAAGATAGTGAAGGACGAGAGCTAATTTACAATATCCAAGAAAAGCTACTTGATGATCCACTGGTGAAAAATGTATCAACCGTTTATACGACCGCAAACATTAAGTCACCTAAGGAACTGACTGCTTCTTTGGAAATCCCACAAATGGCAGAACAATTAAAACCAGTTTTAAATACTTTTTCAAAGGACACACAACTCTTTATCCCAATTACATTAGATGCAGCTGGTTCATCAACTACCGCTCAAAAATTCGCTCGAACATGGAAAGATAAAGATCTAGGCGTCGATTTTGCACTCGGCGGTCCTGCGAAATTCAACCAAGAAATTTTCGATGAAATTGCTAGTAAAATTTTCTTGGCCGTATCCATTATTATCGTATCAACGTTCTTTATTTTAATGCTCGCTTTCCGTTCTATTTTAATTCCACTAAAAGCGATTATAATGAATATCATTGGACTTTCATCGGCGTTTGGTATTCTCGTCTATATTTTCCAATACGGACATTTAGGAATTGAAGCAGGTACAATCGTGCTTATAATTCCAGTAATCGTATTTTGCCTTGTATTCGGCTTAAGTATGGACTATGAAGTCTTTTTAATATCACGTATTCAAGAGGAATATCAAAAAGGGGCAGATAATACACGGGCTACAATTGACGGTCTAACCTCTACAAGTCGAATCATTACATCAGCAGCGCTTATTATGATTGTCATAACAGGGGCATTCGCCTTCACAGATGTGCTGCCAGTGAAGCAAATTGGTGTTGGTATAGCTATTGCAGTCGCCATTGATGCAACTATTATTCGTCTTTTGCTCGTTCCAAGTCTTATGAAGCTCCTTGGGGATTGGAATTGGTGGCTACCCTTCGCGAAGAAACAGAAATAAAAATAGAACTAAAAAATCCGCTTCCTCACACAAAGGTTGCGGATTTTTCTTATTTCAAATAACTACGGTCATACCATTCTTTTGCTGCTCCTACCTCAGGTATAGTTAGCTGATGACCATAATCAAACCATTTCGTCGTCACCTTTGCCCCTGCGGACGTTAAAAGCGCCTCTAAGTCTTCCGATTCCTGCGCAGAACACATTAGATCATTCGTTCCAGCACCGATAAAGACAGGGATTGAAGAAAGTGCAGGCAATTCAATACCGCGTCTAGGTACCATTGGGTGATGCAGTATTGCGCCTGCTAGAGCATTCTCAAAATGGAATAATAGGCTAGCAGCAATGTTTGCGCCATTTGAATAGCCAATTGCAACAACTCGATTACGATCAAAGCTATACTGCTGCGCCGCCTCTAATAAAAAGTCATTTAATTCCTTCGTCCGGAAAATTAAATCCTCTAGATCAAAAACACCTTCCGCTAATCGACGGAAAAAGCGTGGCATACCATTTTCAAGTACATTTCCGCGGACACTTAAAATACTTGCTGTATCATCAATTTCCTTTGCAAGACCCATTAAGCTTTGTTCATTTCCACCTGTACCATGTAACAGTAAAAAAGTTGGTTTTGTTTTATCTGTTCCTTTATGAAAAACGTGATGCATTGACAATCCACCTCTCAATTACCTCGAATTCGAGATAATTGTAGCCTGTGGCAAAATTAAATTCAAGCTCTTTGACTTATTAATTTCTCGATTTTCGCGATTTGGCTGTTCCACATTGTTTTTATAAAAGTTTTTAATCGAAAATACCGAAATTAAACATACAGCTATAACAGAAACAATAACTATTCCCACTATTTTTTTCCCATTCATTGTTATGCTCCCCCGAGTTACTTATTTCTTTTTACGAAAGCCCTCTTCTAGTAAATATTCTTTCGCAGCATCATGTGTACCAAAGGCTTCCTCTAAATTTTCACCATGATAAACATTCCAAGAACGTTGCTCAAAGGCTAGCTTTAATTGAGTACCTTCACGACTTTGCCATATCTCTTCAATTGGCTCTTGCTCTTCTACTTCTTCCGATAAATATTGAATGGAATCTTCAATAATTTCACGAAGCTGTTGTTCATTATAGTCACGAATATTTACTAGACCTTTATCATTTGCTTCTTCCTCATAGCGCAATAAATCACCAACAAAGACAAAGCCGTTGCCATTTGGGTGTAGCTTTTCTACAACGATGGTCTTTTCATAAAGGCTCTCCATCAAGTGATAATTTAAGCGTTTTAATGAAACTTCCTTCTTTGTAAGTTCAGAGAATGACTCGATGATGGTTTGTTTTTGTTCAAATGTTAGCATATAAAAATGCTCCTTTTCTATTCAATCTACCTTACAGTATAACTTATTTTTCCTGTTATATCGAAGTAAAATAGGACAAGCCTTATAAAAAGCTTGTCCTACATTTTATCAATTACTCATGACGTTTTATTAAACATTTTATCTTTTACAAACTGTATAACATGTGCAACGTAAAGTTCCCGATAAGGGACGAATTGTGCAGCACTTACTGGACGCACAATTTTCGCACGTATACCATCAGGGAAGTATTCATAGCCTTCAATATTAAGCGTAGCAGTTTCTCCTAAAAAGAATGCCTCTGCCTCATCAAGCTTTGCTCTAACGACCCCTGATACTTCCTCATATTGTAGCTCAAATGAATCCCAATCATGTTTGAATGGATATGTGAAAACATGACAAAATTCATTGTCGATCATATTTTTCGAAACGATACTACAAGACGTCATGCCCATTTTAACAATTTCGTGAACGTGAATATCAAGTCCTAGCTCTTCCTTCACTTCACGTATTCCTGATTCTACTGTCTCGGTGGCTAACAGATGCCCTGCTGCTGTAATATCAAGTAAACCAGGGTAGTCCTTTTTTTGTGCACTACGGATTTGGAAATAAATATAGTCCTCATTGACTAGCCAACAGTGGAATGTTTCATGCCACAGCCCTTTTTCATGCACTTCTGCTCTCGTTGCTGTCCCGATCTGTTCATGCTGCTCATTAAAAACTTTCACAATTTCCTGTTCCATTTTTTCGACTCCTATACTGACTTCGTAGCCTTATCCTTAATCGCGTTACGCTTATCGTAAATATTAGATACGATAACTTTTATTACAGCATAAAATGGTACAGCAATCATAATGCCGATGAAGCCTGCAATTTTACCCGCTGCTAAAATAATCGTAATAACTGTTAACGGATGTATATCGAGTGTTTTACCCATTACATTAGGTGTTATAAAGTTACTATCAATTTGCTGTGCCACGAGTGTGACAACAGATACCCATATTACTAGAACTGGATCTTGAATAACTGCTACAACTACTGCTGGCGCAAAGGCAATCCAAGGTCCAATAAATGGAATCATATTCATAAAGAACGCGAATATGACAAGTAGCAACGAATACTCTAGACCCATCACTAAATACCCGACATACATCATGAGCGCTAGTAAAAAACTAATTTGTAGCTGCCCTTGAATATAGCTACGTAGTACACCATCAATTTCACTTAACGTCTTTTTCACCCATTCACGGCGTTCACCACTGAAATATTTATAAATCGATGGTGCAAATTTTTCATGATCCTTTAACATAAAGATAAAGAAGAATGGAATTAAAATAGCTAATAAAGAGGCAGATACAACTGATTGTAAAAACGAAACTAGCCCCTTACTTGCCACAATGGCAATATCTTGTACAGAATTCGCGATACTATCGATCATCTCTTTTAACTGCGGTGGGAAGTTCTCCCTGTTTCTCAACACATAATCAGTTGCATCTTGAATACCCGCACTAATCATTGGTGCATTTTTCACTAGCTTATTTAACTGTTCTGCAATCGGATTACCAACAACCCAACCAAAGCCAACAGCGATTGCCATAAGTCCAATGACTATTGTCAATATACTTGACCATCTCGGCCAGTTTTGTTTTTCTAAAAACCTTTGAATTGGCTCTGTTACATAGTACAAAACACCACCAAGTAACAAAGGGACAAAAATAGTTTTTAAAATAATGACAAGCGGTGAAAAGATCCAATGAATCTCTACAAAATATTTAATGATTAATAGAACAAGTAAAATCCCTACACATACTTGAAACCAAACTTTCCTCGTCACTTTCATTCACTTCCTTTTATCACATATACTGAAATACTACTTATATATTTACCATTTCGCAAGTATCCTATTATTTATTATCAAATAAAATAGGTTTTGAAACAAAAAAATCGCTACCCTCCCACGGACGTTCCGCCAGCCTCTCTATCTAAAAGGGCTTGCATAACTTGTTTTCCCGTAGGAGTATCGCGAATCTTCACTTCTGTTGCGTAACTTAACTGTTTATAATTTTGTATCGTCTACTGAATTTAAGTAATTTTCAATATCACCGATTACGGATTCAACACAGCCGTCCTCAAATGGCGAAATTAAGCCTGCTTCTTTTACAAGCTTTGTAAAGGACATAGAGCCCCCTAAACCACATAAATGAATATAATCCTTCCAAGCAGCTTCAAATTCTTCACGTGAACGTTTCCAGAATTGGAATGCACAAATTTGCGCTAACGTGTAATCAATGTAATAGAACGGACTTGCATAAATATGTGCCTGACGTTGCCATATACCGCCTGCCTCTAGATAACTATTATGATCATAGTCACGGTGTGGTAAATATGTCTCCTCAATTTTTTTCCACGCAGCTTTACGTTCAGCTGGTGTCATATTCGGATTTTCATAAATCACATGTTGGAACTCATCAACTGCAACACCGTAAGGAAGGAATAATAAGCCGCTACTTAAGTGTGTAAACTTATATTTTTCCGTGTCTTCCTTAAAGAATAGCTCCATCCATGGCCATGTGAAAAATTCCATACTCATCGAATGAATTTCACAAGATTCATATGTCGGCCATAAATATTCCGGGATTCCGATGTCACGGCTTGAATAAACTTGGAAAGCATGCCCAGCTTCATGTGTTAACACATCGATATCACCCGAAGTACCATTAAAGTTCGAGAAGATAAATGGTGAGTGATAGTTTTCGATAAATGTACAATAACCGCCACTCTCTTTTCCTTTCTTCGCCACTAAGTCCATTAAATCATGGTCAATCATGAAGTTGAAGAATTCACCAGTTTCAGGTGATAGCTCTTCATACATTTTTTTACCGTTTGCAACAATCCACTCTGGATCACCTTTTGGCGTAGCATTTCCTGATAAAAAGTTTAATGCTTCATCATAGAACTTAAGGTCTGAAATACCAATGCGTTTCGCCTGACGTTCGTATAATTTTGTTGCAAGCGGTACGATTAAATCTCGAACTTGGTCACGGAATTTCTTTACCATTTCTGCGTTATAATCAATGCGATTCATTCGAATATAGCCTAGCTCGACATAGTTTTTATATCCTAATTTAACAGCAATTTCATGACGCACCTTGACCAGTTCATCATATAATCGATCAAATTCCTCTTCATGCCCCGCAAAAAAGCCAAAGCGTGCATCTGTTGCCGCCTTACGCATTGTACGATCAGTAGACTCCGCATATGGGCCAAGCTGTGCAAGTGTTAATGTTTCACCATTAAAATCAATTTGCGCAGATGCAACTAGTTTATTGTATTCTGAAACAAGCTTATTCTCCTTTTGCATTAAATCAATGACTGTTGGTGAAAAGCCTTTAATTTGATAAGTTGCTAGATCGAATAATTGCTGTCCCCATTTTCCTTCTAACTGCTCACGGAATGGTGAAACGATTAGTGCTTTATAATATTCTGTTGTTACCTCTTCTAGCTCAGGGCCAACCTCGTCGAAATAATCGCGTTCTGCATGATAAAATTCATCATTTGTATCAATCGAAGCACGAATATACACTAAGTTCGCCATTGTAGCATAATCATTACTTATTGCGTTTAACTTTCCGATTATCCCACTTTGTTCGTCCATCGTTTGAGCATTTTTAAATTGCTCAATTAAAGATAATTGTTGCTCTTTCATTACCTCAATATTTGGACGGCTGTATTCATAGTCTTTAAACGTTTTCATAGAATTCCCCTCTTTCTGTCATATACCCCGTTATCTTTCTATTATATGCCAAATCTATCTTATTAAGAAACAATTTAGTAGCCAATTATATATGTTTTTAATAGCGCTGCTCTTTCACGTATCTTTAGCTTTGCTTCCACTGATTTTGGTGTTTTTGCCGCAACGACATCTACTTCAAAATCTAAAGACTCAGCTAAATACTTTGCACGCTTTAAATGAAAATCATTAGAGACAATCGTGATTCGCTTTGTTCCTTTAGGCAATAGTTCTTTAGAAAATAATAAGTTCTCGTAAGTTGATGTAGATTGGTCTTCCACTAATATTCTGTTAGCATCAATACCATTATCCTGTAAGTACTTAAGCATTACAGAAGCCTCTGTTCGATCTTCATCTGCTCCTTGCCCACCCGAAACAATTACTTTTACATGAGGATACTTTTTTAAATATTTTACAGCCTCTTCTAATCTATTTTTCAAAGACAGCGATGGAACTCCCCCCGGTTTTACCTTCGCCCCTAGTACAATCAAATATTCAGCTGTGCCGTTCGCAACCGGCTGGACACCTTGTTTCATCTCTTCGCCGAGCCAAATAAAAACAATACCACCCACAGCGAGTAGTAAAATACCCACTCTCAACACCCATTTTTTCACAACTTACCCCTCCCTTACCTTTTATTAACGATAAGAGAAGAAAAAGGATGCTGTACGAGCAATTCTGTACAAACATCCTGATTAATTATCTTATTATAAAGCGCTTAATAGAGTCCTGTAATGCCGTTATTTCATCTGTTAAATCATTGGAAGATTCACTTACAATCTGAATGGCGTGCTGTTGTTCATCAACGGATGCCGTTACTTCCTCTGAAGCAGCAGCATTTTTCTCACTAATCATCGCAATACTTTCGATAGATTGTATAATGTTATCCTTTGAGCTGTTCAAATATTCTACCCCCGTAGTCATTTCCCCAATAACAGCAATGATTTTTTCTACAGCCAATTCGATTTCCGTAAAGGATGACTCTGTTATAGCAACCGAATCATTTTGCTGACGAACAATGACGTTTGTTTTCTTCATCTCATCGTTCACTAAATTAGTTTCACTTTCAATTCCCTTTATCGTTGTACGCACTAGCTCAGTTGCTACAGATGTTTGATCCGCAAGCTTACGTACTTCCTCAGCAACAACCGCAAATCCCTTGCCGTGCTCACCCGCTCTAGCCGCTTCTATTGATGCGTTTAATGCAAGTAGATTCGTCTGATTAGAAATCTCGGTAATGGTACCAACAATGCCTTCGATTTCTCTGACTTTCACAATTAAGCTATTAAAGACAGACTGAACGTTATTAATCAATTCGGAGGACTCATGTGATTTCTCTTTTAAGCTGTTTAAATTAACGAGACCTTCTTGATTTGATTGCTTCATATGTTGAGATGCATCAAGCATTACTCCATTTTTGTCATGCAATAATTCAATCTGCTGAGCAAATTCAATGGCAATTCTATTCGTATCCTCAGCATCTGATGCTTGCTTTACTGCACCGCTTGAAACCTCATTAATCGCTTTTACTATTTCATCTCCATAAGCGTTCGTTTCCTCTGCCACAGATGTTAAATTTGACGATGTCGATTGAATTTCTACAATAGCTTCCTCTACATCTGTAATTAATGTTTTCAGTTGATCAACCATTTCATTAAAGCCTTCATTTAGCTGACCAATTTCATCAGAGCGTTGTAGATCCTCAATTTCTACTGTTAAATTCCCTTTGGCTACCTCACGTACGCGTTTAGATAATTTTTGAACTGGTAAAGCCAAATGTCTAGAAACCATTATGACAACTGCTGTACCAATAATGATAGCACCTATTAATGTAATACCGATCACGAGTAATAATGAATTAGCTCCTTTATTGAAGTCTTGCATATATGTACCTGATGCTATAATCCATCCCCAGTGAGGATCTTTTGCAGAATAAATTATTTTATCAGCTATTTCATCTTGACCCGGTAACTCAAATTCATATTGTGTAAAACCTCCGCCAGCAAGTGCTTTGTCGGTTACTTCCCGAATAAAATAGTTGCCGCTACTATCTTGATCATTCCATAGGTTGTCCCCTTCTCGAGTCGGATGAGTTGTTAATGTCCCTTTATCATCTAAGACGTAAATATATCCGTACTCTCCCAAATCTCCAGGATAATTGATCGGCCTCTTTCCGTCACTATCCTTCGGTCCAAGTATTGCCTCCCTCACTCGCTCCTGTGCGACTTCTAAAGGAATATCACCCTTTTCAACACTTTCATTTGCAAGCTCGATTAATTGCAGAGTAGATTCAACACTATTCTTAATTACTTGTTCCCCAATATTCTCCATACCATTTTTAGCTTTACTATAACTAACTAAACCAATAATCAAGCTTGGTATGATTAATAATGCTAATGAAATAATAATTAATTTCCCCTGTATCGAACGTAAAAACCTCATGCTTTAGCCCCCTTTTTTTCTTCATTCACCAAGACTATTAATCTATATTATGTTATGGTTTGAATTTTTTCACAATGGGTAAATTGCAATGTAAGGACGAATTATTTGCTTTTTTAGACAAATATGCTACTACAAATATTTTTCTGGTTAAGAAAAAAACTATCTTTCTGCAGAGGTATACCCTATGGAAAAATAGTTTTTTGATTTTTATCCTAGTTTAAATGTAGTTATAGCATCAGTGACAGACTGTCTAATCGATTGATAAAAGAGTCTTCCCTAACATGAAAGTGATTTTACGTTCAAGGCTACATGATTTCCCACATAAAGCGAGACAGATGAGACCCTGCACGACGGAGCGGATGTTTTCTGTGCGAAAGCGAAGCGGCAGCGACAAACAAAAGGGTTTTCTGTGCGAAAGCGAAGCGTCAGCGACAAAGCGAGTAGCCCGTAGCGGAAATCAGCCTCTTCGAATTAATTTAAATGTATAAAAATGGTTAATCAACACACCTGTTAATTTACAATAGTTTTTCATAATACAAAACCAGTAGCTTTAAACGCTACTGGTTCTATTAATTATTTTCTTATTCGCCTAAATCTGCATTATGGTAAACATTTTGTACGTCTTCTAAATCTTCTAATGCATCAATTAGTTTTTCAAATTTCGCTACATCGTCACCAGTTAATGCTACTTCTGTTTGTGGAAGCATAGAAAGCTCTGCTACTGTAAATTCTTGAACACCAGCTGCTTTTAATGCTTCTTGTGCAGCAAAGAATTGGTCCGGCTCCGCATAAATAATGACAGCCTCATCTTCTTCCAGAATATCACGAGCATCAACATCTGCTTCCATTAAAATTTCAAGAACTTCATCTGCAGATTTACCTTCTAAACCGATAACCGCTGTTGAATCAAACATGTAGGCAACAGATCCACTGACACCCATATTCCCATTGTTTTTACCAAATGCTGCACGTACATCAGAAGCTGTACGGTTAACATTATTTGTTAAAGCATCAACGATTAACATAGTGCCAGCTGGTCCGAAGCCTTCATAGCGTAATTCGTCGAAGTTTTCATCGCCGCCACCTTTTGCTTTATCAATTGCTTTTTCAATAATATGCTTAGGAACACTGTATGTTTTTGCTCGTTCAAGGACAACTTTAAGGGCACGGTTTGATTCAGGATCTGGCTCGCCTGATTTAGCTGCCACATAAATTTCACGTCCGAATTTTGCGTTGATTCGGCTTGTGCTTTGGTCTTTAGACGCTTTCTTTTCTTTAATATTGTTCCACTTACGACCCATTGTTTCCACTCTCTTTCAATGTTTAAGTTTATAAAAATCATAGATGGGTAGATGCCATCTGTAAATAGTGAATCAATTATGCATCGGCATAATTGCGTCCGGAATTACTCTGCAAATAATAACACAAATGATGCTTACAAAGCTAGATATGCCAATGTTTAAAGTGATTTTCTGAAGAATAAATTTGTAAAAAACTGCTTCACCTAGATTCACTTTACAATTGGCTTTCTACTTTGATTTTTTCTAATAATGCATGACAGCCTTCTAAAACCAGATTATAAGTTTCTTGAAAATCTCCTGTATAATATGGATCTGGCACGTCTTTTTGATGGTCAGTTAAATCTAAAAAACGGAAAATCTTTGGAGAATTAGGATTGCCCAGCATCGTTTGTATATTGCGTATATTACTTTCATCCATGCCAATAAGGTAATCGAAATTTTCAAAGTCTGCCTTTTGTAACTGTCGCCCTTGCATCCCTTTCGTTGAGATGCCGTATTCTTTCAGCTTATCTTGTGTTCCTCTGTGCGGAGGTTCACCAATATGCCAGGAGCTTGTTGCAGCCGAATCTACTTCGATTTTCTGACTCAAATGCTCTTTCTCTACTAAATCACGCATGACCGCTTCAGCCATTGGTGAGCGACAAATATTTCCCAAACATACAAAAAGTACTCGAATCATTTTTACTCCTCCTACAATCCATTTCACCTTGCTGTAATTGTTGCTGCCGCTTCGCTTTCGCACAGAAAACCCTTTTGTTGCTGTCGCTTCGCTTTCGCACAGAAAACATTTTGTTGCTGTCGCTTCGCTTTCGCACAGAAAACATTTTGTTGCTGTCGCTTCGCTTTCGCACAGAAAACATTTTGTTGCTGTCGCTTCGCTTTCGCACAGAAAACATTTTGTTGCTGTCGCTTCGCTTTCGCACAGAAAACATTTTGTTGCTGTCGCTTCGCTTTCGCACAGAAAACATTTTGTTGCTGCCGCTTCGCTTTCGCACAGACGAAACCCTTTTGTTGCTGTCGCTTCGCTTTCGCACAGAAAACATCTGTTGTTGCTGCCGCTACGTTTGCACTACGCTTTCGCACAGAAAACATCTGCTGAATGAAGATAAAGCACCCAAAATCAAACTTGATTTTGAGTGCCTTCTATTCTGATTTAATTTTTTTCTGTTGCAATGCGCTTTTCTAATTCCTCTGTTAAAGCTAACAGTTCATGCTCAAGACGATGTGTAAATTCCTCACGCCCGTCTTTACCCTTGCCTGTTACATAAAATGGCTCGCCATAAATTAGATAGCCCTTTCCACGTTTAAAAATATCACCAGCATTACGCGCACCAACATAAGCGGCTGGTAAAATTTGCGCTTTTGACAATTGTGCTATTGTAATAGCACCTTGCTTTAAATCCGTACCTTCAGCATTTCGCGTACCGGATGGGAAAATCCCAACAATTTTACCCTCCTTCAATAACTGTGAAGGAATTTTAATAACGCTTGGACCTGGATTGTCACGGTCAACCGGAAAGGCATTTAAACGCTCTATAAGCCAACCAAGACCCTTTATATCAAACAATTGCTTTTTAGCCATAAAGTGGATTTCCCGAGGGAATACTGCAACACCAAGATTTAAAATATCAACATAACCCGTGTGTGTACATGCAATAATAAAACCACCTTCCTTCGGTAAGTTTTGCTCTTCATATACACGCGCTTTTGAGCCCGATAATTTTAATATCACTTTTACAACATTCGCTATAAATTTATACACTGTTCCATTCCTACCTTATTCAATAGTTACTCCCATTGTAATCGAAAATGCCTGTGTACTGCAATTGCATGTGAAATAAATCCGTGACATCCGCCGGAGACTTTCACTTCTGTCGCTACACTTTCGGTACAAAAAACACTAACTGAAAGTAGTTAAACCTTTCCCACTAATACATCAACATCAATCGTAATTTCATTTAAATGGATAGTTGCCCCCTCTTTTTTATGCCAGCCCATTGGTGTCATTTCAAGCAGTGCTGGTACAAGCTCTAGAGCTAACGGTACCGTATAAGTAATACGCTCTACACTAACATCGGCAAAGCTTTCTTTAAAACGAGCAACTATTTGTTCATTCGAATACGACTCTTTAGTAGAATCCGCATACAATTGTGCTCGAAGCTCATGTAAGTACCCGCTTTGAGGTACAACCTTCACAACACAACCATTCCTAGTTAATAGACGTTTAAATTCTTCATAATTTGCAGGAGATAAAATGTTTAAGATGGCATCGAAGCTTGATCTTGCAAATGGACTTTTCGCTAAATCACCAACACACCAAATTTGTTCTGGATAATGTCGAGATGCAGCAAGTATGCCTTCTTTCGCTATATCAATACCAATGCCAATCCCATGTTTCTTCGCCATAATACGGGCTAAATGTGAACCTTCACCACACCCTGTATCAAGCACGGTTTCTGCATTCGCAATGAGCTCTCCAATTTTATCTTCTACTAAATCGTAGATACCACTATCAATAACCGCTTTTCGAGATTCAAAGAGGTCTTTACTGTACTTAGAAATAGCACCATGTGTCAGCATATTGACATAGCCCTGCTTGGCAATATCAAAAGAATGATTTGAGGAGCATACTAGTCTACCCTGCTCAAAAACACTCATTGACTCCTGACAAATCGGACAAGCAAAAAGCGTTATATTTTTATCCATTAAGGCTGCCCCTGCAGCTCTTTTAGAAAGTGCCCCCATTAATTTGCCTCCTTCTGTTCTGTAGATGGAACAAGTGCGAAACGCTCCCACTTACGACTTCTCCATCTAAAGTATACAATAATGGCTCGCATCCATTCATCTGCCGAAATCGCCAGCCAAATACCGACTAAGCCCCAATCTAAAACGAAAACGAACAAGTAACCGAGTGGAAGGCTCATACAAACCATCGATAAAAAACCAATTTTCACTGGAAACCTCGCATCCCCTGAGGCACGCAAAGAGTTAATAACCACGATATTCATCGTACGACCTGTCTCAAGCAGAATACTTAATGCTAGCACAGATGCTCCGATGGCTATTACCTCTGGATCATCAGTAAAAACGTGCATAAGCTGCTTCCGGAATATAGTCACAACTACAACCATCGTTATCGTAAAGACAAAAGCTGCACGTACACTTGACCACAGCTGATGATAAGCCTCATCCTTTTTACCAGCACCGACATAACGCCCAATAATAATAGCTGTCCCTGTACCGATTGCAATCGCAAACAAATACGTAAACATCGAAATATTCATGGCATATTGTCTTGCTGCAAGCGTTTCTGATCCTAAATACGTTGCATAATATAAGAAGACAATCTGACAAAACTGATAAAGCACCTGCTCAAACGCTGACGGCAAGCCTATGTTTAATATTTTTCGAACATATTCCTTAGAATACTCGAAATAATATTGTAGCTTCAATCTTACTTCCATGACTTGATACAACAACCAGAAAAACACAAGAACTGCTAATCCACGACTTATAACTGAGGAAATAGCCGCTCCTTTTACACCTAGCTCTGGCAATCCTAAGTTACCAAAAATCAAACCGTAATTTAATACAACATGTAGAACATTCATACCTAGCGATACATACATCGTTTGCTTTGTCCTACCATGTACACGGATAATCGCCGCTAACGCATTGATAATTGCCTGTAAAAAAATAAAACTCCCGATAATGACTAAATAGCTTTGCGCGTATTGAAGCACATCACCCTGCAAGTTCATCATCGTCATTAAATGACTAGAACAGAAGAAAAATAAGATACTCATCATTAGTCCAACGACCAAATTCATCGTTATGGCTAAAGCAGAAATCTTCGCAGCTTCAAAAATACGCCTTGAGCCTAAATATTGTGACACAACAATAGAAGCACCATTACCTATTACTTCAAGTATTAAAATTGCAATATGAATATATTGATTGGCAGCACCAACCCCTGATACAGCATTATCTGATAAAGCACTGAGCATAAAAGTATCAGCTAATCCCATCAACATAAATAAAAATACTTCTAAAAATATCGGCCACGTTAAATGGAATAAACTTAACTTATTCGGCTCTCTTATATCACTTTCTCTTAATGTATCTGCCAATACTTTTCACTTCTCCTATACATTTATAAAAATACAAGTGTGTTGATTAATCATTTTTAAATTCAAATTAATTCAAAGAGGCTCTTCACCAAAACGTGTGGTTGATTTCCATTCCGACTGGGCGCTTTGTTGCTGACGCTACGCTTTCGCACAGATAAAACATTTGCCGCTGACGCTTCGCTTTCGCGCAGAGCAGAGCTTCCTGGGGGCGTCCGATGAGCCGCTTAGGCCTACACGATGTAGGTCACGAAGGCGTTATCACAGGATGTGATGTTTTTAGCCTTCGTTCCTCTACCTGCTCGCTCCAGGGTCTCATCTGTGACGCTGATCCCCAAGGAGTCGCCCAGCCTCCACTCCAATCAACTAAAATACAGCGTATATATTTTAAAAAATGTCATCCACAACTTTTAGTGATGAGCCAACAAAAAATCCTTTTATCACTCAATACTAAACCTATTTTTTCCTTATCAACACGTCTGATAAAAATATATAGTATCTTATCATAGTTTTTTAGACTGTAAAGAGTTTTATAATGAATCATCAAAAAGATTATGCAAAGCTAGTATATTACCATAAAAAATCCCTCTCACAATTCTATGTGAAAGGGTTTCCTATCATGTTAAGCAATGTGTTTGTAATTGCTCGCGCTTTTCTTTTGTTAGACCAAACTCTTGCTCTAAAAATGCGGTCTTAGAACCATATTTGTTATCCATTGCATCAAATGCTGCTTGTAAATAATCCTCACGGGCAGACATTAATGCATAAAATTGCTGTAATTCTCGATCGCTATAGTCTTGCTGAATTGCTTGGGCCATCTTTTCTACCAAGGGACGTAAATGTATATTTGTATTTAAATAGTCCGCCATGATTGTTTCCTCAGGTACATCTAAAGCGAGTAAAATAAGTGCACCGCCGATACCTGTTCGATCCTTCCCTACTGCACAATGATGTACAAGCCCTAAATTTTCAGGGTTTTGAATCGTTACCATTAACTCCTTAAACGAAGCATTATTAAAAGGCATTTGAGCATAAAATTCTCGGAACATCTCTGGACTTACAACCTTATAAAAATCTTTTCCTCCGGCATTTGTAGGCATCTCGAAAGCGTGATTGCCCTTTGCCGGTATTTGAATATATTTAGCATGTGGGAATACCGGATTAGGATTGTTTTGCGCTTCATGGTTATCACGATAATCAAAAATTGTTTGGACACCTAGCGTTTCAAAAAGCTTCTTGTCTGCTATCGTCATTTTGCCAAGCGCCGCTGAACGATAAAACAAGCCATCCTTTACAGAACGCCCATCTCTTGACTTATATCCACCCATATCACGAAAATTATGAACAGCCTCAAACGGAATAATCTTCATATCAAATTGTTTCATTCACTGCCACCTCCCTCTGTTAGCAAGCTTCCTTATCTTTATTCTATAGAACAATTCGATATAATACCAATTTTCACACTAGGAAATGTAGTCACTCCCCCTTTTTATCAGTTACTTTGATGGTTATATCCGTCAGTTTGGATACAATCAAAAAAAGCTGCCCTTGATGAAGGACAGCTCTAAAATCAATATAAATTATTTAAAAAGCTCAGGATATACCGCTTTTGCTATTAGCTCAACAGCTTCACCAATACGTGGACCTGGACGGTTTGAGATATCAGGATCTATAAAATAAACCGCTTTATTTTGAATCGCTGTAATTGAATTCCATCCACCACGTGCAAGAATTTCTGCTGCTGAGTTTTCCGTATTCACTGTTGTTAAAATCACTTCTGGATTTTTCGCAATGACATCTTCCTCAGATACCTTTTGCCAGCTTTCGAGATCAGCAAATACATTTTTCACGTTTGCAGCATTTAAAATCTCTTGTTGGAATGTACCAGAACCAGTTGTATATATATCTGGCTTTGGACTAATTTCTAAATAAATATTTTTTGCTTTTACATCTTTTACTTTTGCTTGGACTTCAGCAATTTTAGCTTTAATATCTTCATTTAACTTTTCACCTTTGTCTTCTATCCCCATAACAGATGCAACTTGTTGGATATCACCGTAAACATCATCAAATGAAGTAGCCGATTTAATGGCAAAAACTTTAATTCCTGCATCTTCAAGAACTTTTAGAGCATTTAAGTTTTCATCATCACTACCAGTTGTATAAGCAATAACTACATCTGGCTTTAACGCTAAAATACGCTCACTATTGAATGTTGTAGAACTTGACACACGCTCAATTTTTTTTGCTTCTTCTGGATACGTATCAAACTCAGTTGCACCAACGATTTTGTCGCCAACGCCTAGTGCAAATAATATTTCTGTATTACTTGGTTGTAATGAAACAATAGTTTTAGGCACTGCATTAAACTCTACTTCTACACCACGATCATCCTTAACTTTATAACTTGTTTTCTCAACTTGTTGATCTTCTTTAGAAACAGTCTCTTTATTAGTATCTTCTTTCGCGCCACAGCCAACTAATACGAAGGCCAGCATCAGCACAGAAAGCCATTGTAGCTTAAACATTTTCTTCATTTCATTGATTCTCCTTTTTCTTTTTCATCGGGTATGACTTACTTATAAACGGTATTTCAGCAATACCAGCGTGTTGATTCGTATAGACGGCCATTACAAAAAATACATTGGCTAGCAACCCTAAATAATCAAAGAGAATAGCTGGTACTTCCCGTTCTTCAGACACTTTGTGCAAAATGCGATATGACTTTTTCGCCTCGCTACGGCATAAATGTAATGCTGCAGCAGCCTCTGTTCCTTGAGGTAATACAAAACTTTGTATTTCCCCCTTTACATGACTAACATAGAAATCATAACGATTACTTAGCCAAGTCAAATCATCTTCAGTTACCGCTAATTTACCTCGTACTGAGCCATTTACATGGTAAGCCAATGGCAAAATAGCTAGCAAATCATCGGCTACTACCTCTACCGTCTCTTTTTTCACCGCTACTAAAGCGGCCCCAATATGTGTTGTAAGGCTATCCGTTCGAATTTCAAAATCTACTGTCGATGCCTTTTCACGCATAAATGGATAGCAAGAATAACGTGCATCTTTTTTCAAGTCTAAGTCCCCGCTTTCCTTCATGAAAAATTCTTACTTTATAAATACCTTCCAATGCTTGTCCTATAATTTCATCAGGTAAATTATAAGTGTACATAAAAAAACGCCGTTCCTTCTATGGAAACGACGAAAATAACAGAGATAGTGTCGCATAGACACGACATAGCCTATGGATTTGCCGCATATTCCCCTAGCTTCCGAAGAGTATTTATACGTTCAAATAAAGGTCGGTCTCCTGGCTTGTACAGTTTAACTCCATTCGATCATGGTACGAATCATAAAACCTTCCCATCTAATATTTAGACAGTGGTATATATTTATGATACCTGTACTTACAGTTGCGGAAACAGCTTCGGTTTTTCACCGAATTCCCGATTATGCTTGTTAACACCTTTATTTCGCAAGAATAATTCACTTGTAAAGCAGTTTAACATATATTGATAGGAAAAAATAGCTTTGAGATAAACGGAAAACAAAGGAATTCGAACAATAGTAAGCCATTTTTCTACATAGCTATACAAAATCTCAGGCGTGTTGATTAGGAAAAAATAGGTTTATTATTGATCGATGAAAGGGTTTTTCTTGTTGCTATTTAGTGTCGAGACCCAAAACAGAATCGCTAAAGCTACTTTCGTTCGTTTTATAGGCATACTTTGAAGATTTATCGAAACAAAATCGCTCATTATCGAAACTTTTTGAGCTTTTATCGAAACAAAATCTCATTTTATCGAAACTATTTGGGCTTTTATCGAAAAACAAGCTCTTTCTATCAAAGAAATCAACCACATGTTATTATGAAGAGCTTGTAGCGTAGGGCTACTCGATGCTCGTTCGCAGAAAGCCTTACTCTGTGCGAAAGCGAAGCGTCAGCGACAAAGCGAGTAGCCCGTAGCGGAAATCAGATCCTTCTAATTTAATTAGGGTGGATAAAAATGGTTAATCAACACACCTGACAAAATCATTCTCTATTCTGAATTCACGAGATTTAAAAATGAAGATCTTTACAAAAATATGTACTTGATTGCACATTCCGCTGCGGAAGGACGTGTAAACGTAGTCTGATTCTCCCTCTACTCATATGCTTTCATCAACCAACTTTTTAATCAAAAACGGATTTTAGTATTGATTCAAGGTTATTTTATAGGATTTTTTCAATCGCTTGTTCAATATCAAGCTGTGAATCTGTAGGTTCAAAGCGGGCAACTGTTTTACCATTTGTATCTATTAAAAATTTCGTAAAGTTCCAGCGAATATTACGACCATCTAAAAAACTAGGCGCAATTTGGATAATTGCTTCTGCTAACATTTTTTCCTGCATACTTGCCTTGCCAAATTCGCGATAATCTATCTCGTGCTTTAAATAATTGAATAATGGGTGTGTTGCATCTCCATTTACCTGCACCAATTCAAAAATTGGGAATGTTACACCATAGTTGATTTTACAAAGGTGTGTAGTTTGTTCGCCATCTTCAGGATTTTGATTATCAAATTGATCACAAGGAAAACCTAATACGACGAAATTATCTTTCCCATATTTGTCATACATTTTTTGTAAGTCTTCGAATTGATATGTAAAACGACACTTGTTTGCTGTATTAACAATTAACAGCGTTTTCCCTCGATAAGTTTCCATTGATAATATTTCACCATTTGGCTTCTTTACTAAATAATTATAAATGCTCATTGTTTAACTCCTTTTATTTTTTCATATATTATGAGGTGTGTTGATTAATCATGTTAGAAGACAATATTTTCCGCTAAGGGCATCGACATACATTAGCAAAATTTTAACAAAAAAAAATCCTATTACCGGTCAAGAATAAACCTATTTTTCCCTGCCCAACACGCCTGGATATATTATAAACTATTTCTCTATTAATGAAAGAATTTTCACAAAAAATAGCCATTCCACGAATTTTAATGGATGGCTTTCCTATATCTTCTTTTGCATTTAACATCTTGTTCTTCCTCAATTAAACGCTCCGCAATTTTTAGTAGCTTCGGGTCTTTCGTCTCATCAAATAGCTTTTTAAAAGATAAAATAATATCATAGCGCATTAATTTCGGATTCTTTTCGTCTAAGCATGTTTGGAATCTTTTTGCCAAATATGAAACGACTAAATCTCTTTGTACCTGCCCTGCTACACCTATTTTCCAAATTGCCTGCAAAGTATGTCTCGCAGTTTCTGTTTTTTCATCATATGTCACTGCCCAAATCTTCAAGAAGTCTTCTAATACTCTCTCTTCCGGATCACTTTTCGCTGCTAATGCGCATAAAAATTGTGCAGCGCTTGCACGAATATGTCCATTTTTGTATGTAAGAGCTTTAACAAGCTGTTCCCAAACTGCATATGTCCAATCAACTGGTTCCTCCATTATTTTCATCAATTCTTCGTAAGATTCATATTGAATATCGCGATCACGCTCTGTTAAATTACTAAAAAGTTGCATAATCTCTTTTTCCATGATTCCATCCCTACCTTTATTGTTTCAGACCGTAATAATATTATAATTTTTTATGGTACACTTAACTTACTTTGCGTAAAAGAAGGTGAGTTTATGAATAAAATTAATACTAGGAAACTAATTTTTAGAATGATTATGATTATTTCTTTAATCGTAGCCGCATATTTTATTGTCCCGGTTTCCGTTCCCATAATATTAGCTGGTGTTACCGCATTTTTTTTAGAGCCAATTGTTATGTTCTTTAAACGGCGATGGAAAATGTCTCGGAAAATTGCAGTTGCCTTTATTTATATAGTGAGCGTTATTTTAATTTCTATTATTTGTTACTTTACTATTACACAACTTATGTCGCAAATAATTTTAATTTCAAAGCAAGCTCCCTATTATATTTCAAAACTATCAGAAATGTGGCTCAACATGCAAGAAAACATTTCTAAATACACAGAAGACTTTCCTCCCGAAGTAAGTACCTCGCTTCAAAATACAACAATGGATTTCATAAAGAAAATGGAAGAATCTTTTTTAAACTTCTTTAATTATACTAAAGTTACAGCCTTCTTCGCTGAAATCCCAAGCCTATTTATCAGTCTTCTCGTTTATATGATTGCTCTATTTCTATTTATGCTAGATTTGCCCAAGTTAAAACAGATTACTTATAAATATTTAAAGCCTAGTACTGCAAATAAATTGAAAATCGTCTTGAATCGTTTAAAGGGTGCTATTTTCGGCTATATGAAGGCACATCTACTCGTTAGCTTTGTTATTGGAGGCGTCACACTTATTGGCCTCCTACTAATCCAACCAAAATATGCAATAACGATGACCATCATTATATGGCTAATTGATATTATTCCTTTCCTCGGCTCTATTATTATTTTAGCGCCATGGGGGCTTTATCACCTATTGGTAGGAAATATATCTATTGCTGTAAAATTATTCATCCTAGCTGCTATTTTACTCATTATTCGTCGAGTAGTCGAGCCTAAATTAATGGGTGACCATATCGGTTTATCAACTTTACCTACATTAATTGCAATGTTTATTGGTCTTCAGTTATTTGGTGTGATCGGTTTACTCGCAGGTCCTTTTGTCATTATTTTCTTTATTGCATTAAAAGAAACAGGTATTATCAAGCTGAATTTTAAAATATAGCATCAGGCGTGTTGATTAGGAAAAAAATAGGTTTATTATTGAGTGGTAAAAGGATTTTTTCGTTACCACTTTGCCAATATTTTTCCATTTTAACTGATTGTAGCGTAGGGCTACTCGACTCCCGCGGGAAAGCGAGACAGACGAGACCCTACACGGAGCAGAGCGGAGGAAGCGGCTCGACGCTCGCCCGCAGGAAAGCGAGTAGCCCGTAGCGGAAATCAGCCTCTTTGAATGTATAAAAATGGTTAATCAACACGCCTGATATAGCATTTTAAATAAACACCCATTCAATCATCCCCAAACAAAAAAGGTCATCTTTGTATTTTTTCATTACAAAGATAACCTTTTTGCTATTTAAATCGTCTATATAATGTAAGGCTTATTGAATACGTCCGAAGCCTACTAAATATTGATTCCACCAATCAAGTGATTCAATGACAACACCTTTATTTTGTGCATCAATCATCGTGTTATTACCTAAGTAAATACCTACATGCGCTACGCCTGAACCATAGCTGAAGAATACTAAGTCACCTACACGTGCTTCACTTGCTGAAATACGTTGTGTTGCTAAATATTGTTGTGATGCTGTACGAGGTAAAGATACACCT
This sequence comes from Lysinibacillus sp. G4S2, assembly GCF_030348505.1. Taxonomy (NCBI): domain Bacteria; kingdom Bacillati; phylum Bacillota; class Bacilli; order Caryophanales; family Bacillaceae; genus Lysinibacillus; species Lysinibacillus sp. G4S2. Next base: position 5,105,762 of record NZ_JAUCFJ010000002.1, read on the forward strand.
GCTTGCGCGTAAGACCATTGTACAAGACCAGAGCAGTCAAATCCTGTCGATGGGCTACTACCGCCCCAAACATAGCTGCTACCTAAGAATTGCTTCGCAGTTGAAATAGCATCACCTGAAGATGCAGTTCCTGCGCCAGACCCAACAACAACTTTTTGTGCATTACCTTTGTTACCATTATTACTATTGCTACTATCCTTGTCAGAGCCACTATCGTTACCATTGCCATTTGTTGCTTGTACAACTGGAGTAGCTGATTGAAGTGCACGTAAACGAGCTGCTTCTTCCTCTGCTTTTTTACGTTCTGCTTCTAAACGTTCTTCTTCTTTTTTCGTTGCGATTTCTGCCTTTAATGCTAAAGATTTTGCTTCGTTCTCAGCTTTTTTTACTTCCATTTCGCTTTCCTTTTGTTGAAGCTCTTGGAATTGCTTTTGAAGCTCTTTTTGTTTTTCATCTAATGTTGCTTTTTGTTTCTCTAAATTAGCCTTATCTGCTTCTTGTTGATCTACTAATTCTTGGTCAGCATCCATTAATGTTTTTACCGCTACGACACGGTCCATTAAATCTGCAAAGCTTTTTGATTCAAGAACAACGTTTAAGTAAACACCCACAGTGTCATCTTGTGCTTGATACGCAGCCATACGTTCACTTAAAATTTTTGAACGTTGCTCAATACGCTTTTCAGTTTCTTTAATATCTGTATCAACTGCTTTAATATCTGCTTGTACTTTGTTAAATACTTTTACTTTTTCATCGATCTCTTGTTGTAGTTTTGTTAATTCTTCTTGAAGCTTTTTAACTTCTGCATCTATTTTAGCTTTCTTATCAATCATTTGTTGAGATGTTTCTTCTGCGTGTACTTCTGTTGGTTGAACTGTGTTAAATAATAAGCCACCAGCTAGTGCTAATGCTAGTACCACCGACTTACGCCATTTATTGCGCTTACCCACTTAACTTCTTTCCCTTCATTAGTCAATTTCGCTCTTGTAGTTTTAATGTAATCAATTGAACGATTTTTTTTGTAATTTCTTATATTTATATTAGCCTTTTAAAGTTTAGCATTATTAGCATAACTTTTATACTATTTCACACCTTTTTAATCGTTTAGTAAAACTCGAAATATATTTGTAACATTCACGTAAATTCTGAAAAATTCTCTAAAATAGCTTTTTTTTCTACAAAATAAGCCTTTTAACTCTTTTTCTATTAGACACACCCGATAATTTGTAATCTTTTTGTAATATTTCACGAGAACATTATGAATATAAAAAAAAGGTAAGGGAACATCTCCCCTACCTATTGCTTCATAGAGCGTAACGCTTGAATAGAAAGCCGAACTAAAAGAATAGCACACAAAAATAAACCTATGTATGCAGCTGTATTTAAGTAAACGGCATATGAAGCGTGAATAAATTGTGCGATTGCTAAAAGTGCTACAGAAATAATGCCAAAGGTAATACCAACAAGAAGCAGGACCAACTGGGAAAACAGATTTGTAATAAAACGAGCATTATGCTCATCCGAAAAAACATCGTGATGTAAAATAATTTTCCCGCTCTCCACCCGTTGAATAAGCTGGTCAACTCGTCTTGGCATTTTGCGTAATGTCGGAATAAGCATGGATAGTTCTTCTTGCAAGCGTTCCTTTGTTGCCATCGGTTCTTTAAATGGCTTCAGGAAAGATGCCCGCATATACGCGGATGAAAAATCTTTTGCTTCCGTAAAAATATCAAAACTCGAATCAATTACCCGCAATGTCCCATCCAATGTTACTAGTGACCTTAGCGCTAAACCTACCGCAGGATAGAAAGCAAGACCGAAATCACGAACAACCGTAAATAACGCATGTATTAATTCTTCTGTTGGAATTCGATCCACGTAAGAAATTTTCAACAAGATTTGATCAATTGCTTGTTCCATCTTTGCACGTTCTGCATGATCAGCATTTTCAATCAATAGTGTTAAGCCATCATATAAAATACTTGAATCATTTAGCTGAATCCCCATTAAAAATAGCTTTAAGCCCTCTTGTTGTGTAGCTCCCAAACGACCAACAGCACCAAAATCAAGCAGGATTGGTGTGCCATCTATCTCATCAATATGGATATTTCCTGGATGTGGATCTGCATGAAAAATACCCGAAAAGAGCATCTGCTCAAAGAAGGAATATAAAACAGTACGCGCAAACTGCATACGATCAATTTTTAAACTATTAAATACAGCCGTACCATCCGCAACACTTTTCCCACGTACATATTCCATAACAATAATATTTTCATTACAATATTCTGTATAGATTTTTGGAATCCGTACCTTATAATCGCTTTTAGCAAGGGCATTTGTCACCTGCAATGTATTCCGAACCTCAATATCTAAATGAATTTCCTCGCGTAATCCATCTGCAAATCCTCTAGCAAGTTCCCGAAAGCCCAGTGACTCAGCCCATGAAGACTTGCTTGTTAGCCAATTGGAAAATTCCTCTAAAATATCGAGATCATCTCGCATGATCCCCTTTATTTCTGGACGCAATAGCTTCACCACGACTTCATCATAATTCTTTAATCGTGCCTTATGTACTTGTCCAATAGATGCCGCAGCAATAGGCTCCATTTGAAAATTTGCAAAGATGTCATTCACCGGCTTAGGAAGTGTTCCTTCTAAAATTTGAGTTATCTGCTCTGGCGGTAAAGGCTTCACACGATGCTGTAGCCTCTCCAACTCATCAATAAAGATGGGCGAAAACAGTTCTTTACGTGTAGAAAGCACCTGACCAAATTTAATAAATATCCCACCGCATTGCTCTAAAGTAGCCCTTAAAGCAATTGCAAGCTCCTTTTCATTTTCTCGTTGTCTTGCGTATTTAATCGTTTGAACAACACCATTTGTCACTGCTATTTTTAACACATGTCGCAAGCGCTTTTGTTGTCGCCAGTAGCTACGAAGGCGCAACAATAGATTTTTTTGACCATTACGACGATCTCCAGCTGCAATACCACTTGGGTCAAAAAGCTCAAAAACAAGGTAGAGCAGCATAGAAATTAGCAGCATGCTACCAATCCAAATAAGTGTACTGACCTCTGTTACCGTTTGCATCACCGTTTCGGATAAAAAATCTGTATGGCGCAAATAAGAATACCAGTAAACAAAGGACGTCAAGATCACACTAATGACTACAGAAAGAACCCTACGAACAAAATTGATATTTGAACCAATTAATCGACCACTTACAAAATAAATAATCCCTGATACAACAATGATTTGGATTAAAAATTTCAAAAAAATCAACAGCGTAACCTCCGATGCTACTTCTTAATACCGCAAGTATAACAAATTACGACCTTTTAATTAAAACGAATCCATTGCGCGAAAGGATTCTTTCGAAATGGATTCCCTTTCTAGTAAATACAGATGCTTTGACATTAGTTGTTTTAATATGGCTCATCATCATAACGTGTGGTTGATTTCCGTTCCGACTGGGCGCTTTGTTGCTGACGCTTCGCTTTCGCACAGAGCAAAGCTTCCTGGGGGCGTCCGATGAGCCGCTTCACTCGCGATGCTCGCTCCAGGGCCTCATCTGTGACGCTAATCCCCAAGGAGTCGCCCAGTCGGAACGAAGATCAACTTAAATACATGACATAACGTTGTAATAAATGCCATCCACAACTTTCAATGATGATTCTAAATATATCAATTTAAGGATAAGACGCCCATAAAACCTCAGACGTAGATTTAGTAAGCAATAAAAAATACCTTTAGACAAAGATCATCTAAAGGTAAAAAGCATTGAAAGGTTTAAGCGGTCACTAGCACTGTGCCGTTAATCTTTGTATTCATTTCTTTAATTTTCGATGTTGCTCGTAAAAAATGCTGTCAATTCGTAGCATCCTCTTTTATTTTGCAGAAAGCACTTGCTCCCAATCTATTGTGCCATTTTTAATTTGGTCCCGCTTTTCTTTATTCATAATATCATTTGGACGTCCACCTTTTGGCCAATCTTTATCATGATTTGCCCATTCAGGTCGATCCTGCGATAAAATATAGGCTGCTAAATCAGCGGCATCTTGATCTGTCAAAGTTCCAGCTGCACCGATTGGCATATTAGTTTTAATGTAGCCAGCCATTTTTGACATACGTGCCATACCCGCTCCATCATTAAATGATTTTTCACCCCATAATGCCGGACCTGTATTAGCGCCAGTACCAGAACCATCAACCGCGTGGCAAGTGATACAAGACTGGGCATATAACTCTTCACCGTTCGTTACGTCTGGTATAGGCACGTTTTTCATAGTACTTGTACCTGCCCATTCACGCTCTGCCCCAATAGGTACGCCCTCTGAAATATAGGTGAAGTACGAGACCATAGCTTCTAACTCTTCGCTGTTCATGTCAAACTTTTTACCGTTCATACTACGAACCATACAACCATTAATACGCTCTTCAATCGTTACAACATCACCTGAACGTGCAATATATTGCGGATAATTCGCCGTAACACCAACTAATGACGCAGCTTGCTCATCGATGCCAGCCCCCGCATGACAGCTTGTGCAAGATAATTGATTCCCAACATACTCTTCTGCGGCAACATGTGTATTATTAACTAGTTCATAGCCGTATAATATCGTTTCTTTCATAGGTCCATCCGGTACTTCTTCCATACTCGGCGGTGCATAGACAACTGACTGAGCAGCTCCTGTTGTTGGTATTTTTGTCTGTTCTGCGGCTTCTTTGCTTTCTCCGTTAGCATCTCCTAAAATTTTGTCACTAATGACTGCCCCCACAAAAAGTGTACCTGCTAATAATACTGTCCCCGCTACTCCCGCTACTATAGTTTTCATCTACAATACCCCCCTTTGTATATTCACCTATATTTTAGCAAAACAGCATATTTTTCGATGTGATTTTCCTCACACCTCACGCAAATAGAACCCTTTTGAGGATAAAATTTCAAATTTTATTGTTCTATAACACAACAATCCAGACTTAATACCTCTTGTAGTATGTTTAGTTATCTGATATTCTCTTTCACCCTAGCGTAATTATCGCTGTCTTACGGTAACGCTTCGCTTTCGCACATAAAAAATTTATTGCTGTCTCATCGGTATAATAAATTCTCAACACTCTAAAATGCCGAGTACAGCATTGTACCCGGCATTTTAGAGTTCCCTTATAATTTACATTCACCATCAACACAAGTAGCTTCACCCTTGCCTACCATCTTTAACACCGGCTGAATACCTGCTATCTCTGCCGCTTGATGTAAAGTTCGTACGAAAACCTCATTCGGCTCTGCACCTTTAATACCGTAACGATTTTCAAAAACAAAGAATGGTACACTTTGTACACCTAGCTGCTTTGCATCATATCGATCTTTATCCAAATCTTCACTGAAGTCCTTTGATGCAAGAACACTCTTCGCCGTTTCAACATCTAAGTCTAAATCTTTAATGACTTTTAATAAAAATGTATCCTCGTTTAAGTCTTTTCCTTCTGTAAAATAGCCACTCATAAGTGCCTCTGTATAGGCTTCCTCTTTCTCAAACTGCTTTGTCCATTTTGCCAATCGATGAGCTTTTTCAGTATGGGCTGTTTTCATATCTTCAAAATTGTAATGTAATCCAACCTCTTCGGCCCGCATTGCTATGCCCTTAGTTATTTCCTTTACTTCCTCTATCGTTGAATCATATTTTACAGCCATACTCTCATATAAAGTTGGTGCATTTTCCTTAGGCGTATCTGAACCAATTTGATATGCTTTGTATTCAATTTCCACCTGCCCTGAATAGCCTGCCAAATCAATGGCATGTTCCAATTCTCGTTTGCCAATGTAGCAGAACGGACATGTAAAATCTGAAAAAATCTCAATTCTCATTTACTAAGCCTCCTACAATATATCCACCCAAATTTTAATGGCAGTTGCTAAAATGAGCACCGCTAAACTACCTTGCAAAACTTTCGTATCTAATTTTTTCCCTGTTCTTGCACCTAGTGGAGCTGCTATTAAACTAGCTACAATCATAATGAATGCAGGATAATAATCAACTTGTCCCGTCATCAATTTTCCCATTGTCCCACCTATCGAGGATATAAGGGTAATAGCAAGGCTTGTAGCGATTGTCATACGTGTTGGTATACCTAATACTACTAGCATTATAGGGACTAACAAGAAGCCACCAGCTGCCCCGACAATCCCCGATCCAATACCAACAATAAACGCTAATATGGCCGCTATCGGTTTATTGAACGTCACTTCATCCAACAGCTTGTCGTCCATTTGCTTTTTCGGAATAAACATCATAACTGCAGCAATCAACGCCAGTACACCATATACGACGTTCACTCCAGCTTCAGATAAAAATCGGGAGCCATAACTACCAATGAAGCTCCCTACTAATATGGCACCACCCATATAAATAATCAGTGATTTATTTAAATAGCCACCTTTTCGATATGCCCATACCCCAGCGATAGAGGCAAAAAATACTTCTACCGCACTAATACCTGATACCTCATGTGCTGAAAATGCAGCAAAACCAAATAAAGGCGGGATATATAATAACATTGGATATTTTATAATCGCCCCGCCAATCCCTAACATTCCCGATACAAACGAGCCCACAAAGCCAATCAAAAATATTGTAACGACCCATGCTAAATCCAACTTTTCTCCTTCCTTCAAAGAAGGGTTGTTCTAAACCTCGAAAACCCTCATAACCTTAAGCTTTCTGAATAAAGAATGTCATGACACCAGCATCTTCAGATTTGTCTAAGATTGTATGACCGCCAGCTTTCGCCCAAGCAGGGATATCCGCTAGAGCTCCTTTATCCGTTATTTGAACCTCTAAAATTTCACCCGAAGCTAATGTATCAATAGATTTTTTTATTTTCACTATAGGCATTGGACAAGATAATCCTTTTGCATCTAATTGTAAGTTTGATTTCATGTTTTTTCTCCTTTGGAACGGCAAACTTGTAAGCAATTTTGCCGGTTCTGATTTTTTTCATGACTTTACGAAAACGGGATATTACAAACTATCGAACTGCACAGCGATTCGGACCAATCTCCATCTCTGTTTGCTCATCTTGTGCCGGGGTAATCTTCCCCATATTCACTTGGCGAATTTCTTGATATGCATTCGGCTGCGGAGGCAAATTATCAGTTACAACGCTACGGAATTTAACTTCATCCTGAATATTTAAGCCGTGATTTTCTGCAAATAATTGTCCAAGTCGTTTTGCAACAGTTCCATCTTCATTTAATTCATCAATAATCATAAAATGAGCTGGCAAAACAATTAGTTCGTCTGATAATTTTCTATATCTCTCGTAAAGTGTTGCGCGCAAATCACCTACCCAATCTTCTGCAAGACCCGCTAAATCCGGACGTCCAATTGAATCAATAAACAAAATATCTCCAGTTAATAAATACTTGTTGTCCACAACAAATGACGTTGAACCAATTGTATGTCCAGGTGAATAAATCGCTCCAACATCTATTTTGGAGGCGCCGATTTGTACAGTTGTTCCATCAATTAAAGGTGTATAGTCAAACACAACCTCTTCTGCATCTTTCGGTGGTAAATAGTACGTTGCGCCAGTTACAGCTGCGATATGACGCCCACCAGAAATATGATCAGCGTGCAAATGTGTATCAAATACATATTTAATTTTTACATTTTTAACATCCGCAAAGCTCGTGAATGCATCTGTAAAACGTACAGCATCAATAATAGCTGCCTCTCCTTCTGAGATGACCATATAAGAAAGACAGCCCTTCCCTAAACGTACAAATTGATAAAGCTCACCACCACCTGTTAAATCGCCCACTTTAATCGGTTCTAAATATTCACTCCACGTTTTCATTCCGCCTTCTAAATAAGCCACTGTACGTCCCGCTTCCGATAACATCTCAGCTACCATCATCGACGATCCTTCTTTCGCACAAACGACTAACACCTCTTTGTTAGCTGGAATCTTCGATAAAATATCCTCGACACCATCTAACAGCTCAAAATACGGAATATTAAGGTATTCAAATTTACGCCCATCAATTTTCCAATCTGCGAATGCATCTGTATTTCGAACATCTAAAATAAATAATTCTTCATTATTAATTACTTTTTTCGCTACTTGTGCTGCGCTCCATTTCAGAACTGACACTCCACTTACCCCCCGCAGTATAATTCTATCGATTTTTTTAGCGGAAAGAAGCCACCTCCGCCTGTATAGCTAGTTAAATTAGAATGTTAATGACGGCGCTGCATCTTTTGCAAACTCTAAGAACGTCACAGCTCCCCCAACCTCGATACCATCAATAAAATCATCTGTCGTTAAACTCATTACATCCATCGTCATTTGACATGCGATAAATTTCACACCTAATTCCTGCGCCATTTCCACTAATTGTGGAATCGCCGGCACATTGGCCTTAGCAAAGCCTTCTTCATAACGCTCTGCTCCAGCAGGCATAGGTAATGCTTGCATCCCTTGTTTATGAATTAAATTCAACCCTTCGAATGTGAAGAAGATGGCTACTTCCTTCTCAGAAGCCGCCGCTGCTGTTGCAATGTTGAACACCTTATACGCATCGAAAAGACCACCGTTACTTGCAATGATCGCTACTTTATTTGACATAAATTAATTCCTCCTAAATGTTTTTTCAATAAATACCTAATCGGGTATTATTTTTACTAAAAAAATATAGCAAACGCTACAGTTCCCCTACATTCCCTTACCGTACTTCCCCTTCCCATGCAAGCATACCGTCAACCATATTTGTTACATCAAAACCTTGGCTTTCTAAAAATTGAGTAGCATTGCCACTGCGACCACCCGATCGACAGACTATAACATACGGTTCATTTTTATTTAGCTCATGCATACGAAATTCAAGTAAGCCTAGTGGAATATGAATGATACCCGGAATATGTCCCGACTCCACTTCGTCTATTTCACGTACATCGATTAAATTTAATGCCTGACCTTGCTCTAAAGCCTGTTGTACTTCCTTTGCTGAAATTGCCTTCATACTATTCTCCTCCTAATATGCACTCATGCCACCACGGACATTTGTTACACGCTCAAAACCCTGTTTTTTCATTTGCTTACACGCCTTACTACTGCGCATACCGCTTTGGCAAATGACAACGATTTCTTTATCCTTCGGTAGTTTATCAAAGCTAGAACCAAGCGGAATATTTTTGAATTGCGGGATATTACGTCCCTTATACTCTGCTGGTGTACGCACATCGATAAATACTTTATTTTTGTCATTCAATATATTTTTCAATTGTGTCGCTGAAATTGTCTGCACACCTTTCGCTGGCTTCATTCGCCAGACCAAAAACGCAATAACGATAGCAAGTATCACCCATGTTTCCAAATAGTATCGCCTCCTTTTTATACTATTAAGGGTATACTGAATTTACCTGCTCTTCACGACTAAATCCATCGCTTCCTGGATGACCGAATTCATTTTTTCGGCATCCCCTTCAGCAGTCGATACACATTCCAGTAAATTTTCACTAACGATCACTCCAATAGTCCGATCAACCGCAGAACGCACGGCAGATAGCTGTGTAATCACATCTTTACAGTTTTTTTCTTCTTCCATCATGCGTAAGACACCACGCAATTGACCTTCTATACGCTTCACTCGATTAACCGTTTTAGATCCATAAGCCATACTGTTCACACCCCTTTCAAAACGATCGATTGAACTCGCTTACGAGATTTATAATATACCCCATTAGGTATATTGTCAACATGAATGGCTTTGATTTTTTTGGAGCACTCACTCTGGAGAGCATTGTCCTATCCGTCAATAAAAAAAATCCCTGCTATGAGCCGTTACTCATAACAGGGAAATCCATCATCATTATTATTTTGCTAGTTGCATTGCTGGACCAAAGAATTCATAATGAATTTTTTCGTCTTTCACGCCAATTTCATGTAAATTTTTAATAACTGCTTCCATAAATCCGACAGGTCCACATACGTAAACTTCTGCATTATCGGCTACTTTTTCAGCTAATAATTCTTTTGTAAGTAACTTGTCTTCATCCGAATATAACGCTGTGTAAGTAGCATTTGGAAGTGCATTCACTTTCTCTTGAATAGCATCACTAAATGCAACAACTTTTTCATTGCGCGCACATTGGATAAAGCTCACTTCATTTGCCGCATCATCACCTATTGATTGCAACATACTATTTAACGGTGTTACACCAATACCACCGCTTAAAAAAGTAATTGGAGCAGAAGTTTCTTCTAAAACAAATAGTCCAGCAGGAGCACTTACATCTACTAAATCTCCAACTTGTAACACGTCGTGAATAAAGTTTGATACTTTTCCATTCGGCGTATGGTCACTTTCACGTTTCACAGAAATGCGATAGCCATCTTTAGCACTCGCTTGCGAAAGCGTATACTGACGGTTCATTAAATACTCTTCGCCCAGTACTTTCACACGAATACTGATATATTGACCTGGCTCATAAGCTGGTAGAGGGGAACCATCTTCATTTTCAAAGTAAATAGATGTTACAAGATCACTTTCTACTACTTTTTTCGCCACTTTCAATGGTTTAAATAAACGCCATCCACCATTACCCTCAGCTTTTTGATATAGCTCTTCTTCTACTTGAATGAAGATATCTGCAATGACACCATATGCTTCAGCCCAAGCATTAATAATGTCATCCGTCGCCGCATCACCAAGCACTTCTTTAATTGCTTTTAATAAGTTTTCTCCAACAATTGGATAGTGCTCAGGTAAAATACCTAGGCTACGGTGTTTATGAGCGATTAACATAACCGCTGGTAAAATAGCTTCTAAATTTTCAATATGAACTGCAGCAGCATAAACCGTGTTTGCTAACGCTGTTTGCTGACGACCTTTTTCTTGGTTTGTATGGTTAAAAATATTCAATAATTCTGGATGAGCTTGAAACATATTTCTGTAAAACGTCTTCGTAATTTCTACACCATGAACTTCTAATACAGGAACTGTTGCTTTAATAATTTGTACTGTTTCTTGTTTTAACATATCGCTTACCATCCTTTCGTGATTACAATATAACGCTATCAATCCCTTAAAGCAATATATAAAATACATCTTTAACAAAATGGACATAATTAATGTATTTTAAATACATCTTTAAAAAAGTATTGAATTTTTAATACTTCAATGTAAAAATGCTATAATTATTTTGAACTATAGAAAGTAGGGTGTTCTTATGCGCTTAACTTTATACACAGATTATTCTCTTCGAACACTCATATATTTGGGTGCGAAGGAAGAAGGCCAATTATCAACGATCCAAGAAATTTCAGATGCCTATAATATTTCGAAAAACCATTTAATGAAGGTAACCCATCAACTCGGGCTCCTTGGCTACATTGAAACGATTCGCGGACGAGGTGGAGGAATTCGCCTAGCAATTGATCCAACAACGATAACAATTGGCGAAATAGTACGTCATACTGAAGAGGATTTTCATCTTGTCGAATGCTTTGATAAAGAAAATAATCTATGCAAAATCGCTCCAGAATGTCAGCTAAAAGGCGTGTTGTACGAAGCACTACAAGCCTATTTAGCCGTCCTAGATCGCTATACGCTTGATGATTTTTTACATTCGAAAGAAAAGTTGATGGCACTGTTACTCGGCAAATAAAAATACCCGCACAACTCAAAGTTGGACGGGTATTTCATTATTTTAATGCCTTAGAAAAGAAAATCATATCTAGTGCACGTATTCCATTTTCATAGATTGGCTCTGGGTAATTGCTGAAAAAATCTTTTTCAATGGCTTCCATACGAAAACCTGCTTTTTGATAAAATGCAATATTATCAATACTAGAATTTGCCGTTCCAACTATGATCGTTTTATATCCTTGAGATTGACAAATTGTTGTGATTTGTCGCAGTACTTCCTTCCCTAGCCCTTTCCCCTGATACTTCGGTACAATCGCTATATTTTTCAACTCTACTGTCGTATCAGACTGCGCAAGAAGTAACACTACACCTGCTAATTGCTCACCACATTTAATTTCGAATAATTCACCGTCATTTAAATATTCTCGAACAGCAGCTTCACTTTCATCAGCTAATAATAATTGTGGTAAGTAGTCTTCCCTCTCGCCTTCCACTTTCTTTAATGCTGTACGATATCGGACAAAATCATTGCGTTCAAAAACATTTAACACACATGGTTGCTTTTCTTTAATCTCTAACCATGAATGCTCCTGAGGGTAATCATTTTCTACTCCTAATCGAATAAAAGGCAACTTCTCTTGTGCCTTTTGTGAGCGAATATTAACCTTCCTAGCTCCTGCAAAAACATGCTCTAGCCCTAACTCAAAAAATGCTATATCTAAAATGGCAACTTTTGATTCAAGATTATAGCCTTTCCCCCAAAATTCATAGCCTAGCCATGAGCCAATGTGACAACTCTTTTTATTGTGATCAATAAACATTAAAGCCGTCACACCAATAAGTTGTCCTTCCTCATCTAAGACAACACGAGGAACTGTCTTTCCAGCCTCTTCATCCACACATTCCCGTTTAATAAAGTTAATCGTATCTTCAACTTTGCCAACAGGTAACCCTAGTGCATCTCGAACCTGTGGCATGGAAGACAACGCATGCATTGCTTCAGCATATTTTATATCGTGTCTCACTAAAGTTACTGTCATTATTCCATTCTCCTTTTACATATTTTGGACTCTTTACCAAAACGTGTGATTGATTCAACTTCAATTATACGTTAGCTGCCAGGATACACCAAAGCGATCTTGAATCCAGGCAAATTGCTTAGAAAATCCATAATTATCAAGTGGCATTAACGCCTGTCCACCTTCTAAAATTTGAGTAACCAGACTACCGATTTCCTCCGCAGAATCACATTCCACATAAATAGAAGTTGACGGTGTAAATGTAAAGTCATGCTGGATTACACTATCATTCATCATAATTTTTAGACCCTTTAAATGAAGGATAGCCATTGCAACCTGTTGTGAATTTTCCATATAAGTTAAACTTTCGATCTGTAAATCGGAAAACCATTGTTGATATTGCTGGATAGCTTCATTCGCCTGCCCTTGAAACATTAGAAATGTAGTGGCACTTTTCATTTATTTATCTCTCCCTCGTATTTTGTAATCCATTGTGCTGGTGTCATTTTCGAAACAAGCTCTCCAATTAATTCATACGGAATATTTTTAGTGTTTGTAAAACGAATACAGCTTTTCCCCATATTAAGCTTTGTCGATACTCGTTTCGCATATTCCTCTTGGAACCACGAGAGTAACGCTTGATCTGCATAAATGCCCATATGATAAACCGCAATATGACGTTTTTGTGCAGCAAGACTTATAAAGGGTAAAGGAGTATTCGGTGTACAATGGTAGCCCTTCGGATAAGTAGATAACGGGACAACATAGCTTATCATGTCATAATACATATTTTCTTCAAAACCCTCTGGTAAGTTACTTTCAACCACATCCACAAGTTTGGCAAACCCCTCTCGCCACTTTTCATCCACTTGTTCAATATATGTGTTTTTCATATTCTGCCCTCTCTTCAATATAGTATTATTGCTATCTAATGAATCCTACTTATTTCACATCATGGCTAATTATAAGATGACCAATTTACAATGAATATAGCATCATCCATATGACATCTTAAAATGATCAATGAAGCGTCTTTGTCATTTATGCTTTACCCTCTGCCTTTGCCTTTCGATATAATTCCTTTGTTTTGTAGCCTAATCCAATAATTTCACGCATCTCCTCTAAACGTGCAACCTGCGTCTCTTCCTTTTTCGCACTATAGATATAACGAGCCCAATCCTTTTGATAACCCGATGTTAATCCATCATAAAATGCTAAATCATCTGGATGTTCTGCAAGAGCATCACGCAATTGAGGAATCATCCCTTCATAGTCACTTACACATTGACTACTCGCTGTCTTCTTCTTGCCGCGTCCTTTGCCATCTCTCTTAATACTTAATATAGAAAATGTCTCATCTAAAGACATAAGACTTGCAAATTTATAATCACTGCCAACAATATATTTTTCCTCGTCCACTTGAATAGCTGGAAAAATCTCATCACGATGGATAAACTGTTCATACTTCTTATTACCCTTTTTCGGATAAACAAAAAATAAATAGCCCTGTTCTTCGAGAGTGTTTAACTTTTGTGCATTTTGTAAATACGTTACCATTTCATCAAGATTAAACACAAAGGCAATAATACGATCATAAGGTGCATCTCCTGATTGGGAAATCCCTTCTAGAATCAAATCCTCTGGTTGATGATGAATGGCAATGGATAATCCATCCTTAAGTTTAAATTTCTTTTGCATAGCTTTAACACCTCTTCTAATTATTCCTCTTGGTTTTGATAGTATAGCTGATTTAGTGAAATTTTCGTACAAAAAAACGCTCGAACATTTTCTCGGGCGTTTGAGGTTTACTTTATTTTTCTAGTGGCCACTATTCCTTTAATAATCGGAATGGCTGTTCCAATTAGCACTATTGGTAGGAACCACCACCCAAGAGACTCTTCCTCTCCAAGGGCAATACGTACCATTTGGAATGATATCGCTGCAAATAAAATTAGACAGAGGTTTTTCACTTCATTTAAAGTTTTTCGGCTATTTAAATAAAATGCCTCTACATTACTTTCGTTCAAACGTGCTGGGTAATTATGCATATGCGGAGCTTTTTCAAGTACTCCTAGCAAACACCATAGAAATATTCCGATAAACGGAAGAATGAATAATTCCATTTTTGAACCCCAACGATCCACTTCCCCTGCACCATTAAAATGGCCAGGAATCTCCTCAGATAGTTTGCCCCACATTACAAAAATATAAAGAATGGATAGCACGAATAACCCGCCACCAATACAGTCCCATATCTTTTCATATTTCGTTTTTGGCAATTTCAAAATAGGTCTATACATCTTCTCACACCTTCACTTATTCCTTTATTTATTCTACGCTACTCCAAC
This sequence comes from Lysinibacillus sp. G4S2, assembly GCF_030348505.1. Taxonomy (NCBI): domain Bacteria; kingdom Bacillati; phylum Bacillota; class Bacilli; order Caryophanales; family Bacillaceae; genus Lysinibacillus; species Lysinibacillus sp. G4S2. The sequence goes on from NZ_JAUCFJ010000002.1 coordinate 5,120,788, forward strand.
TCATTAAGTTTCAAATTTGAGAAAATTGTCATAATTGTTAATGTTATATCGGTAACTATCCGCTTCCGCGAACAGTGAAATAGCAATTTATTCTACTTTTTTTATCACTCTATCTATAATTCACTTCTTTCTTAACACTATTAACAAATGTAAAAATACTCATAATACTTTGTAAAATTCGTATTATCTGATATAAATGGTATATACATATTTCATTTTTTTGTAACATTTCTACTAAATTACCGAGAAAGGAAACTAAATTCTATGCGATTTACGATCTACAAGAAATTAATACTCGCTTTTTTTATTGTTATTTTAGTGTTAGTTGGCACAATCGGGTTAAATATTAAACAGCTTAATTCCGTAAACGAGACGTATCGTGTGTTACTCGAAGAACAAACAACTAAATCTCTTAGTATTCAAAAGCTACAAGTGATTGCTAAACAAGAAATTGTAAGTATGAGAGGTTATCTATTACTTGGGGATAAAAAGAATTTTCAAAGTAATACCGATTCGCGTGAAGAATTTAAAAAGAAATACGATGAATTAATGGCATCATTCGATTCTAAAAAATCTATTGAACTATTAGAGGCTATCCAAAAAAGTGAGCAAGATGTCCAACAGTTCGCAGATCGCATGTTTTCATTAAAGTCCGCTGGAGAAACAGAACAGTATGAAAAGCTTGATAGCACACAAGGCCGCCTTATTATTAAACAGTTTGATGACCGCGTAGAAAACCTTGCCAACTACCAAGAGGAGTATATCGCAGGAGAAATCGCCGCTACATCCAAAGAGATAGAAGCTATTAAATTCCAAATGATTATTCTTGGAGTGTTGGCTGTTGTCATTAGTCTGATAATTGCTTTTGTCATAGGAAGACTTATTTCCCGTCCTATTAAAGGTATGGCAAAGGCTGCGAAAAAGATTGCTGAGGGCGATTTAACAGCAGAACAAATTCACATAAAAAATCGTGATGAAGTCGGGGATTTAGCACTAGCCTTTAATCAAATGGCGCTAAATTTAAAGGATCTTATTACAAATGTACGTCATAACACTGTGCAGGTAAGTAGCTCTGCTGCTGAGTTAACGGCAAGTGCTGAGCAAACAATTCAAGCAACAGAACAAATTACTTCCTCCATACAAGAAGTAGCAAGTGGCTCCGAAGCTCAAGGTAAAAATGCTACTGAAAGCTCAGAGGCTATGAAAAACATGACAAAAGGCATTCAACAATTAGCTACAACCACGGCTGCCGTTTCCGAGCTTGCTATAGAAACCAATACAGAAGCTAACAAAGGGAATGAATCATTACAACGTGTTATTGCTCAAATGGACACAATTAATTCAGCCGTTTTAGAATCTGCTAGCGTTGTGAAAAATTTAGGAAATCATTCCGTTGAAATCGGAAATATTATTGGCCTCATTACGGCTATCGCAGAGCAAACCAATTTACTAGCACTGAATGCCGCAATTGAAGCAGCTCGTGCAGGGGATCAGGGCCGTGGCTTTGCTGTAGTTGCCGAAGAAGTAAAGAAGTTAGCTGATCAATCCAAGCAATCTGCTGAACAAATTGCAAGTCTGATTTCAGAAATACAACGAGAGACAAATCGTGCAGTTACAGTAATGGATACTGGTACACAAGAGGTTCAAATAGGTATGCAAGTTGTAAGAATAGCTGAGGAAGGATTCTCAAAAATCGTCGAACTGATTGAACATGTATCCAATCAAATTCAAGAAGCAACGACAGTTTCTGAGGAAATGTCATCAAGTGCTGAACAGATTTACGCTTCCTTCGATGAAATTGCAACAATTGCAAAAATGTCTTCTTCCAACTTACAAAATGTAGCTTCAGCATCTGAGGAACAGCTAGCGACTATTGAAGAAGTTGCCGCTTCTGCTGCCACATTATCAAACATGGCTGAAGAATTACAAACACAGGTTTCGCGTTTTAAAGTGGAGTAAAAATGTATAAGAGTAGGCGCGGCTCTCTCTTCAGCAATGATTAACATTACGACTCTTAAGATTTATTAACAAAAAAAGCGTGAATTTCAAAACTGTTAAAATCAATATTTTCAGGTATTCAAGCATATTTTGATAATTCAAATGACCCCTAAGAAACTTGACTAATCTATCTTGTTTTTCCAAAAATAGAAAGAGTCTGGGACATAAGTATTTTTTTAAAACAAAATTACAATATTTCACATCAGAAAAGCGCAAGAAATCAATGTTTCTAAAATTGATTTCTCGCGCTTTTTAAGGTCTTGATCAGTTATGCCCCAGCCTTTTCAGTATTAACGCAACGATTCATGTTATAACCCGAGTGCTCTGTACATAAACGCCGAAAACTGTGCACGAGTTAAGTTTTCGTTTGGTCTAAAATTACCGTCTTCATCGCCTAGCGCAATGTTGTGGTCTGCTAGAGCGGAAATATACGCACTTGCCCAGTGCGATGGCTCGACATCCTTGAATGTACTATTACCTCCTGGCGATAAACCAAATGCAAGCACCATTATTTTTGCCATTTGTGCACGTGTGATATAAGCATTTGGATGGAAAGCTCCGTTTGAACCGTCTATAATGCCTGCTTGTTGGAGTAGTGTGATTTGTTGATAGTAAGGATGACTATGTGGGACATCCAAAAATGGTACAGCTTCTCGGAGTGGTGTTAGAGGTAAGGCGCGTTCAATCATAATAACCACATGCTGACGTTGAATCATATCATTTGGTCGGAAAGTGCCATCTGGGTAGCCTTTAATAATGCATAGTTTGGCAATTTCTTCAATCATATCTTGTGCCCAGTTATTATCAATATCCTTGAACGTAGTTTGACATCCAATACTTTCTTTCGTCCATTTCGCATACAATGTTAGGTTTTCTGTCACTTCATCTTTCGCGAAATCCCACACCGTTGTCAGCTCCGCATCCTTATACCAGCCAGTAAATGTGTAGCCTTCCTTCACTGGTGTAGATGGGAATTGTACCAACGCTCTATATGCCACTGTTTGTGATGGGATTTTACTGCCTCCGTTTGAATCAAAAGTGACGCTATAGCTTACTTTCGTCCATTTCGCATACAATGTTATGTCTGATATTACTTCATCTTTCGCGAAATCCCATGCCTTTGTTAGCTCCGCATCCTTATACCAGCCAGCGAATGTGTAGCCTTCCTTCACCGGTGTGGATGGAGATTGTACCAATTCCCTATAAGCTACTGTTTGTGACGGGATTTTACTACCTCTGTTTGAATCAAAAGTGATGTTATAGTTTAGCCAACTTCCGCCAGACCCTCCTGATCCACCAGATCCCCCTTCAGAAGTATTGTCCTTTGTCCATTTCGCATACAGTGTAACGTTTTTTGTCACTATATCTTTTGCAAAATCCCATGCTTTTGTAAGCTCTACATCCTTATACCAGCCAGCAAATGTGTACTCTTCCTTCACTGGCGTAGGTGGGGCTTTCAGCAATTCCCCTTCTTTCGCTTCTTCTGACGGTACTTTATTTCCTCCATTCGAATCGAAAGTGACGATATAGCTTAGTTCTGGATTGTCGTTCTTCGTCCATTTTGCATATAACGTTAGGGCTTCTGTTACTACATCATGGTCGAAATCCCATGTCGTTGTGAGATCCACATCCTTATACCAACCAGCAAATTCATAACCTTTCTTCACTGGCATAGGCGGGGCTTCCAGCAATTCACCTGCTACAACTTTTTGAGCTGATACTTCACTTCCTCCATTTGAATCAAAAGTGACGATATAGCTTGATTCTGGATTGTCGTCCTTCGCCCATTTTGCATACAATGTGAGCGGTTCCGTTATTACATCATGGTCGAAATCCCATACTGTTGTGAGCTCTGTATCCTTATACCACCCCACAAATATATAGCCTTCCTTCACTGGAGGAGGCGGGGCTTTCAACAATTCGCCATCTTTCACTTCTTCTGACGTTACTTTACTTCCTCCATTTGAATCAAAAGTGACTTTGTAACTTGGCTCTAAAGGAGCATCCTTTGTCCATTTTGCATACAATGTGAGAGGTTCTGTTACTACATCATGGTCGAAATCCCATGCTGTTGTGAACTCCGCATCCTTATACCAACCGGCAAATTCATACCCTTCTTTCACCGGAGGGGGCGGGGCTTCCACTATTTCTTGATATTCCACTGTTTGAGATGAAACGTCACTTCCCTCGTTCGAATCAAAAGTGACAATATAACGTACTTTCGTCCATTTTGCATACAATGTGAATGGTTCTGTTACCACATCATGTTCGAAATTCCATGTCGTTGTGAACTCAGTATCCTTATACCAGCCAGCAAATTCATACCCTTCTTTCACTGGCATAGGTGGGGCTTCCAACAGTTCACCTACCACTACTTCTTGAACTGGTACTTCACTTCCTCCGTTCGAATCGAAAGTGACATTATAACGTGCTTTCGTCCATTTCGCATACAATGTGAGGTCTTTTGTTACTTCATCACGATCGAAATCCCATGCTGATGTAAGATCTGCATCCTTGTACCAGCCCGCCAATTCATACCCTTCCTTCACTGGCATAGATGGAGCTGGGAGTAATTTACCTGCCAAAACGTCTTTTATAGTTGGTACCTTACTTCCTCCGTTTGATTCAAAAGTGACAGTATAGTTGCACTGATCCCACTTTGCATAAATGGTCATTGGCTGTAATACCGATTTATTCCATTCATTAGTACAGCCCTTACCTTCATACCATCCATAAAACGTTTTACCTTCCTTGTATTGCCCATCGAATGGCGTATCTTTATACCATCGGAAATTAGGCTCTCCATGAAATGTTACAAAACCTAGTTGGTTATTGTAGAAAGCACTGGCCTCGATGCTCTTAACACTAGCTGGAATTTGTACACCTTCTAATTGATTATCTTTAAATGCACCCCATTCTATCTTTGTCACACTTGACGGAATCTCCACGCTTCTTAATTGGTTTTTAGCAAATGCTCGCATCTCTATCATTGTTATACCTGAAGATAGCTTGACACTTGTTAATCGATTATTTTCAAATGCAGCCCTTCCTATCTTAACGACACTTGAAGGGATCTCTACGCTTTTTAATTGATTATTAGAAAATGCAAATGCCTCTATCATTTCGATACCTGGGGATAGCTTGACACTTGTTAATTTATTATCTCTAAATGCGTCTGTTCCTATCGTTGTTACACTCGTTGGAATCTCTACAGTTGTTAATTGATTATCAGCAAATGCATAGCTCTTTATCGTTGTTATATGCGGGGATAACTTGACACTTGTTAAATGATTATATCTAAATACTCCGCTTTCTATCGTTGTTACACTCGCTGGAATCTCTACAGTTTTTAATTGATTATTAGCAAATGCACTGTATCCTATTGTCGTTACACCTAATGGGATTTCTACGCTTTCTAACCGATTAACATCAAATGCACTGGGGCCTATTGTTGTTACACTTGAGGGAATCTTTACACTTACTAACCCCTTAAAAGCAAATGCCATGCCATCTATTCTTAAAACTGGTCGACCATTAATCTCACTAGGAATAACAATATTTGTTGAGAAACCCGTATAGCCTGTAATTGCAACCCCACCGTCAATATTACGTGTATTGAAATCATTAATATTACTTGGCACAATATTTTCATCTTTGCTATCGCTCAGCTGTACGATTTCTCTATTATCATTATCACTTAGTAGCAGACTATCATCATTACTATTACTCTTTGTAATAAAATCTTCCTCGCTTTCACTATTGCTTGTTGCATAAACAGAGATGCTATTTAATGCTAATTGAGAAAATATCAAAAGTATGGAAACTAATAGTAAAAAGACTTTTTTCATTTAGTAATCTCCTTTCAACACTTTAAAGCAAACAAATACCCATTAAATGGATACCCTTTATTAAGTAGTTATAAACTTTATTAATATATTAAAATCTATCTTTAGAGTATTTGTTGACTATCGAATTTATCCGAGTTCAACCACGTCGACCGAAGTGAAATTACGACACATCACCTCCTAGTGACATATCAGATTCTTCCAATTCATTTTTTAAAAAAACAATGTTAATTCCTTTTCGGCAACAGAAACATAACATTAATTTTAAAATTAACAAAATCAATATTTGTTCATTCTCGAACATATTTTGATAATCTACATCGTTGACAAATTATCTTTTCCATAAAAAAAGCCTTCCGAATTGTATTTGTTCATTAAATACAATTCGGAAGGCCCTTCGAATCTAGTAATATGTCATTCAATTATTTCATTTATCTCCTTTGTCCTCACTTCCTAGGATTTTCTTTTTAAAAACCAAAATAGTATAGCTACTATGAAAAGAACTATTGGTGTTAGTCCAATGTATTTAAAAGCATTTACTGCTCCTAAAAAATAATATGCTATAGGCAAAAATGTAATTGTACTTATCAGCATAAAAACCCAAGACTTTTTAAAAATACCTACTATTAATGTGACTCCAGAAATGAAAAATGAGAGCTGCCAAAGGAACAAAATTGTGTTAGAGTCTGCCATATCATCTTCTCCTTTTTAACATCTTCCTATATGAAAATTGGACTCTGATTATCCCTAGATGGTATCTATCGATGACATTCATTTATATGTACAGGATTCTTCGATTTGCGAAAGATTCCCAGCACAGGAATCTAATCAATTAAAGCCTCTTCCTTGTACTTTTCATTTAACACACTTAACATCTTAATAACTGCTGTTTCCTCACTTGGTACTTGTAAAGATGCAAGCTCACGTACTTTATGCTCACCTACACAAACACTTTCTTTTGCCTTTACAAACATTGACGCATCATTCGCGTCATTACCAAATGCTATAAAATCACCTTCAGCGATACCTAGCTTCGTTAAACCATTCCATTTATCTATGCCATTTGGGCTCATATCCACAATATTTTCGGAAGCATGTTCATACAACGAGATTGGTAGTTTTTTTAGTGCTGCTAATATTTCATTAAGATGCTCTCCCGGAAATAATACAATTTTCACTATATCCTTAAGGTCCTGTAATGCTACTTTTTTCGCAAGCTTTAATGGATCTAAATTTTGATAGATTGGATGTGCTTCGCTACCTGTATACGCATAATCCCAATCACCGTCTACTAAATACGGTAGCTGAAAATTAGCAATAATGTTTTGAACCTCTTCTACTATTTCTGCTGCAAATGCTGTTACCTCAATAGTTTCCCCGTTCTGTGCGACAAATGCACCATTTCCCCCTACCATTGAAAATTTGCGCATTGTTTCAGGTAATACAGGCAATAAATCACGAATCGGACGGGCTGATGCAAAAATGATTTCATGCCCATTCTCTATACAAGCTTCTAAAGCATTAGTAATTCCCTCACTTAATGGTTGACCCTTAAAGCAAATCGTACCGTCTAAATCAAATACAAATTTCATTGTCATGCCCTCTTTCTAAACTAGTAATTACCCATTTATTATCTCATAAATATTTACATTCATTGCGAAAATAATGATTATTATCATAATTTGGGGCTGATTTCCGTTTCTGCTGATGCTTCGCTTTCGCACAGAGCAAAGCTTCCTGGGGATGTCCGATGAGCCGCAAGGAGTCGCCTAGCGTCTACTTCAATCAACTTTGATGAACCAAAATTAAAGGGGCTTTTCATGGGTTGATTTCATAATAAATTGTCGCTCCCTATAAGACAGAAAAAAAATAATTTTTAGAATATTATTGACAATCAGACAATATCGAAGTATTATTGCTTTCAACAACACATTGTAGGCCAAGATTGGAAATAGTAGAAATGCATGTGTACTTGTAGAGAGTCGGTGGTTGGTGCAAACCGATAGGCACACATTTTGAACTCGTCCATGAGCTACTCCCTGAACTTTGAGTAAGGGATGTCGGTTTCCTCCGTTAACAGGATAGACAGTGATAGCTGTCAATAAGGGGACTTTTTCTGAAAAGAGAAGGTCAATTAGAGTGGTACCGCGAGCATAAACTCGTCTCTATATTTTTATAGAGACGAGTTTTTTATTTTTGCAAAAATTTATTGGCCTAGGTGTAGATTTCGTCTCTACTATGCAAGGCAGAGACTATCAATATAATGACAACTACTACAAAAGGAGTGTTTGAAAATGGGAAGAAAAATTTGGGTGTTTGATACAACTTTACGTGATGGCGAGCAAGTTCCAGGTGCAAAACTGAATTTATACGAAAAAGTAGAGATTGCACAGCAACTCAAAAAATTAGGCGTCGATATTATCGAAGCTGGTTTCCCTGCTTCATCACAAGGTGATTTTGATGCAGTTAAAGCTGTCGCACGGAAAGTTGGTAATACAAGTGACATTATGATCACTGCTTTAGCACGTGCTGTACAGGCAGATATTGACGCTGTTTATAACGCTGTAAAATACGCTGAAAATCCTATGATTCATATGGTGCTTGGTACTTCTGATATTCATGTTGAGAAAAAATTTAGCAAATCAAAAGATCAAATTCTACAAATTGGTGTTGATGCAGTAAAATATGCGAAAACGCTTCTACCACAAGTCCAATATTCAACAGAAGATGCATCTCGTTCTGATTTCGAGTATCTTTGGAAAACGATTGAAGCCGTCATGAAGGCTGGTGCAACAATGATTAATGTACCTGACACAGTCGGCTTTGCAGAGCCAGAAGAATTTGGGGCAATGATTTATAAACTAAATGAGCGCATGAAAAACTTAAACGATAGCGTTTTACTAAGTGTTCATTGTCACAATGATCTTGGTATGGCAACTGCTAACACGCTTGCTGCAATTAAAAACGGGGCTGATAAAGTAGAATGTACCATTAACGGAATTGGGGAACGCGCAGGTAATGCTGCATTAGAAGAAGTCGTCATGGCGCTGAAAACACGTAGCTCTGTATATAATGCTGAGACACGCATCAACACAAAAGAAATTATGAATACGTCTCGTCTTGTTTCAAGCTTTATGGGCTTAGACGTACAAGTAAACAAAGCGATTACTGGGGATAATGCTTTTGCCCATTCATCTGGTATCCATCAAGATGGCCTTCTTAAATCTCGTGATGCTTATGAAATTGTGCATCCAGAAGATGTAGGTCTTGATGATATGGAGCTAGTTCTTACAGCTCGCTCTGGGCGTCATGCGGTGAAAAATGCCCTTGAAAAACTTGGTTTCTCAAACCTTTCTACAGATGAATTTGAAGGAATCTTCGAAGGCTTCTTAAAACTGGCTGATGCAAAGAAAGAAGTTTACGATCACGATTTATACGTTATTGTGGAAAGCTACTATGAAAAACATGACGCAAACAATGCGAATGCCACTCATTATAGTGATCAGTTCTTTGACTTCGATGATTTACAAGTCGTCAGCAACACAAGTTTCCCTTCAGCGAGTGTAAAAGTTCGTAAAGGTGGCGAGGTATTTAAAGCAAGTGCAGTTGGCTCAGGTCCAATTGATGCCCTTTATTCAGCTATCGCAGAAATTACAAACATTGATGTAAAACTTGTGGAATATAATATTAATAGCGTTTCGCGCGGTAAAGAAGCGCTTGGTAAAGTAAAAATTACAATCGAACATGAAGGCGAAAAATATATAGCAAAAGCTGCAGATACAGATATTTTAAAGGCAAGTGCGCTAGCTTATATTAATGCTATCAATAGTATTGTGGTCGCTAAATTAACGCCTGTTATGAATTAAATGGTCAAAAGCAGTATGACAAAATTGAGTCATACTGCTTTTTTTCCTACCGACTGCCTTCCACTAACTTTTGATATTCCTCTTCAATCAATTCAACAGCAAGACGTTCAAACAGTGGTGCCACTTCGTTAATGCTCTCTGGTAAGTCCACTTGCTCACGCCACACCACTTCATCTATTCCTAGCATTTTTCTCACCTTCTCAGCTGAAAACGGTAAAAATGGATGGAGCAATTGGCCAAAATTAGCAATAATATATACACAAGTAGCTAGCGTTTGATTTCCAGCTTCCACATTTTCTTTCACCTGTAGCCATGGCTGTTGCTCGTCAAAATAGCGATTAGCCGCACGAATATATTCAAATATAGCCTCTAAAGCTTGTTTGAAATGACCCGCTTCAATATGAATCCCAACCTCATTAAAGAGCTGAATCGTATGTTTTTGAATAGTGCCATCTACCTTAGCATGAGGCACTTGACTATCAAAGGATTTCTCTAAAAACTTCAATGTACGATTGACGAAATTTCCATAAGCGCCAAGTAACTCACCGTTATGACTATAAATAAATTCTCGCCAAGAAAAATCAGTATCACGGTTTTCTGGTGCATTCATTGTTAAAAAATAACGAATAGAATCTGCATCATAGCGGCTCAAAATATATGGCACCCAAACCGCCCAGTTTTGGCTCGTTGATAATTTTCGTTTTTCTAATGTCAAATATTCGTTTGATACAATATGTGTAGGTAATGCCTTTGCTCCTATCCCCATAAGAATGGCTGGCCATATAACGGTATGGAACGGAATATTATCCTTACCATGCACATAATACGAAATCGTTTCTTCATTCCATAAATCTTCAATAGCTATTTGATGCTGCTTCGCCCATTCGATACTTGCTGTGAAGTAACCTGCTACCGCTTCAATCCACACATATATCTTTTTGCCCTCAAAACCTGGTACGGGCACATCTATACCATTCGGTAAATCCCTCGTTACAGCACGGTCTGGAACCCCTTCTGCCAAGTAACGTTCAGTTAAACCTATAGCATTGTCTCGCCAGCGATTTTCTGTCTTTGCCTCTGCTAAATAAGTCTCCAGCCTCCCTTGAAACTGACTAAACGCAAAATAAAAATGCTCTGTCCCCTTGATAATTGGCTCAGTCCCACAAATTTTGCAGCGCTTATCAATTAAATCGAGTGGGTCTAAAATCGTTGAGCAATTATCGCATTGGTCACCTCGTGCCTTCGCACCACAGTTCGGACAAATCCCCTCTACAAACCGATCTGGCAAAAACTGCTTATCTGTTTCACAGTATGCTTGTTCGATTCTCTTTTTATATAAAAAATTATTCGCTAGTAGTTGTAAAAAAATCCTCTGAACAGAATCATGATGGTGCTTAGCGTCTGTTCTCGTATACAAATCATACGTAAATCCTAAATCGTTGAAACATCTTGTAAACTCCTCATGATAATGATTAGCAATAGCCTCCGTTGTCGTGTTTTCCTGTGCAGCTCGAATCGAAATCGGTGTGCCATTACAGTCACTACCTGAAACATATAAAACCTTCTCACCCTTTTGTCGGTAATATCTAGCCAAAATATCACCTGGTAATAATGCGGCAACATGCCCTAAATGCAATGAACCATTTGCATATGGCCACGCCCCTCCAATAACAATCGTCATCCTAAGTTGCTCCCCTCGAAAAAAGTGTAGATCAATTACGCCTCGGCATAATTGCGTCTGGATTTTGATTGCGCTAGCACAATCAAAATCCGTGACATCCACCCGAGGCTTTATCTTCATTCAGGCAAGTCCTGAATGAAGATAAAAAAAAACGCCCTAATCAAAATTGATTAGGACGAGTTTACCCGTGTTACCACCTATATTTACAAATAGCTCACACTATTTGCCTCCATCAGTGCGTCTCATTTCATTTTATCAATTATGCCTCGGCATAATTGCGTCCGGAATCGGTTTTGTGCTCGCACAAAGAACTCCTTTCCGATTCTGTGACATCCGCCGGAGGCTTACTTCTTTGGGCGGGTGTTTAAACACCTGCTCAAAGAAATGAGAGATACTGCCGCTGTTGTAACGAGTGCCCATCTCGTCGTAATCTACTCGCAAACTTGCTTTCGGTACGAAGCTCAAAGGTCATTTTCAAAAGGGGACATTTACCTCATTTCCACCAACAGAGGCTCTCTATATAATGCTTATCCAATTTACTTTTCCTTATCAATGCTTTTACTATAGATTGGCATCATTTTACTCTTTTTCCTTGTGAATTGCAATGCATGTCGATAAATGACTGAAAGTTCTCGATAAAATGAAAAAGTTGGTGGATAAAATAAAAAATGTAGTCGATAAAATTCTATCCTAGCTTCAAATAGAGTAATTCATTTAAATTATCAATAACAATATCTGCATTTTGTAGTTCAATTTCCTGCGCAAAGTCGAAACGAACTCCAACCGAGAGCAGTTGATTGTCACGAGCCGCTTGAATATCAGAAGAACGATCCCCCACAACTGCTCCGCCTAGAATATCATTTTCCTCGATGACCTTTTTCACTAAATCAGATTTATGACCACTCGAAACGGACTGAATACTATATGTACCTTTGATAAAACGTTGCAATTGATAGGTTTCTACTATTGCTTGTAAATACTCAACTTGTCCATTACTTGCTATGAATAAATGATAGTTTTCTGCCAAAGTAGCAAGTGTTTGCTCTGCATTTGGATACAATGCACCCTGACGATTACGAATTTGTTCAATAAGCTTAACATGGAATAATGCATTGCTCTCTTCACGTATCTCTACCGTATGCATTGGACATAACGTTTCCCAAACAACAGGTAATGGAACACCCATAATTTCTCGGTATGTCTCTATTGGTGTATCTCCCTGCCACAAGCCCTTTGCACGCAACACATCAAACGTTGCCGATAATGCAGGCTCTAAAATTAGATTTGTTTGAAATAAAGTACCATCCATATCAAAAATAATTACTTTTTTCATAAAATCACCCCTTCTAATGTTATGAACGTTTTCAACTCTTTATTGTTGCTCTTTAATGTCATTTAAAATAATATGACCCCCCTCTAGTTCCTAAAACTAAAGGAGGTTCATATTTTTTAAGGCTCTAAGGGTACTACCATTTCTAATTCCTTTATTTCCTCCCGATAACCTTGCTCATTCCTCTTACCTGGTTTAAGCGTCAGAGACTTCGGTATTTTTTCCATAGGAGGGAGTGCTAGTATAATATGGTGTCCATAATCCTTGGTCGCTCCCATTTGTATATTAGCCCCATCGTATAACGCCCCTTCACTATCAGTCACCTCATACTCAAAAAATGTCCATTTATCATTTTTGTCTAACTCTCTTGGATAATCTACTAGGACATCTATTCGTGTCGATAGTGGTGTGAATGATACCTGTGCAACGTTTAACTTATATAACCCATCATTAGTACTAGATTTTACATTTGGATGGAAGGTAATAACTTCTTCCTTTAATTTTTTAAGAGTAAAATCCACATGCCAATTACCTTTGTAGCCAAATAAATCTCTTCCATCTAACGCAACTTCAATTTTATCCCCGTATATATCTGTATTTGATAAAGTGAATTCATGATGTTCAATAATTGTGTTTTTATCAATATCATCCTGACCTACAGAACCTATCGCAACATCGATTGGCTCCCCATTGATTGTTAGCTCACTCATACCTGCAACCTCTTCTTCTAAAGAAACACCATTCTGCCCTGTATAAGCAACCGTAACTAATAATCTATTACCATCATATACCGCTTCTTCAACAGCCATTGTAAGACCTGCATGTGTATCCTTCTTTCCTATTTTTGTCATCAAATGGTTTTGTTCAATTTTTTTAGCTGCAATATCCCCAAATTCAGCATAAATGGCTCCAATATAAGGTACATTGGCTAGTGCAGTCGCTATTGCAGGGGAGAAAAATCCCGAACCTAGTAGTGCTATGCATAATCCACAGGCAACAAGAAGAGTTTTTATAATTCTAATGTTCAGCTTCTTCCTTTTTGCTGCACTTATTGCCGCCTGCTCTCTCATCATCAATTGTTGAAGTGGAATATCGATCCGATCAATAGGTTGATTATTATTTTCCTTACTCATACAAGTAGCCCTCCCTTAAGATTGGTTTTAACTCTTTCTTAGCTCTATTAATATAGGATTTCACCGTTCCCTCAGGACATCCCAGCATTTTTGCAATTTCTTTGACAGAGAAATCATGATAAAAGCGTAACCACATAATCGTTTTATACTTGGCATCTAATGTTTCAATAGCCTCTTTTAAATCCAATGAACAATTAACATTGTCCATATTTTGATTTCCAGCTAACTCTGCAAAAAACTCCTCATCTCCTGAAGTAAATTTTCTTGAATCTTTTCTAATAAAATCAATTGATTTATAAACAACAATCTTAATAATCCACCCTGGAAAACTGCTTGGATTCTTTAATGTTTTCAATGTTGTATAGGCTTTATAAATAGATTCTTGATAAATATCAAGCGCATCTTGCTCATTTCGAACGTACGAGTAGGCAGTACGATATAATTTTTCACGCATTAAAGCAATCAACTGCTCAAATGCTTCATCATCCCCCCTTTTTGCGCTTTTAACCAACTTTTGTATATCCACCAAATCTCCTCCTTCTGGCTACACTTTAAAGTCGTTTGAGAAAAGGAAAACGTTGCAAAAAAAAAATAGATGTCCCCTCTTACAAATAGAGGCATCCATTTTTTAATATTATTCAAAAAACTCCATATGCGTTTTTTCTTTCTTATAGTAATCCAATCGATCCTGTAAAGTCCCTGTATGGAATTCGAATTTATGACCGTCTGGATCCGTGAAATAAATCGATTTTTTATCACTTATATCTCTTTGTCTGCCTTCTAGTATGTTGACATTATGTTGGACTAGCTTTTCATACATTTTGTCAAAATCATCCTCATGGATTGAAAATGCTATATGAGTATAGGATTGATGGATTTCATTGCGTGGAATATCCTGTTCTACATTAAGAGCAAGCCACAGCCCATTTACATCAAAATAGGCTGTACTTCTCCCCTTCACTAGTAACTTTGCGTCTAAAACTTTTTCATAAAATGCGATGGATTCCTCTAGATTTGATACTGAAAATAATAAATGATTAATGTTCTGGATTGTCATGTGTGTGTGCCCCTAACTTTGAAATCGCTGATAGAAGTAGGTTTATCGCTGATAGACAGGCTAAAATCGCTGATAAATCCCTCCATATCGCTGATAAAATGCCGATTTGCGCTGATAAAGCTTCCAATTCCGCTGATAGCTCGCTCTCTCACTCTTATCAAGATTCATTTATTTTGATTTTTTACCTTTCTTTAAACCTTTCGCGACTTGCTTCCATTTGCGTTGCTCAGTTAGTCTTGCCTGTTCATTTGTTTTTCGTTCGATAAAAGCAAGCTCTTTTTGTAGCTTAAAATAGCTTTGGAGACGTGATTGTTCAAGCACGCCATCTGTAATCGCTTGCTTTACAGCACAATGTGGCTCCTTTTTATGTGTACAATCCCGATAATGACAGGCTGCCGAAAGTTCCTCGATATCCTTAAAGCTAGAGGATAAACTATCCCCCTGATCCCATAATTGTAGCTCTCGCATTCCAGGTGTATCGATTAAACAACCGCCACTCGGCAGTATCACTAACTCACGATGTGTTGTTGTATGGCGCCCCTTTGCGTCATCTTCACGAATATCCGAAACCTTCATATAGTCCTCACCACTAAGAACATTCGTCAATGTGGATTTCCCTGCACCAGAAGAACCGAGCAAGGCTCCTGTTACGCCTTCCGTAAATAGCGAACGAATATCTACTAAGCCTTCACCTGACAGAGCGCTAGTCACAAAAACATCTACACCGAACGCTACAGATTCAACCTCACTGATCATACTAGAAATATCTTCACATAAATCAGCCTTCGTCAATACAACAACCGGCTTCGCACCTGAATCCCACGCAGCTACTAAATAACGTTCTAGACGACGAATATTAAAGTCTGCATTCAAGCTCATAACTAAAAGCACGATATCAACATTCGACGCTACAATCTGCTCTTGTATTTCCGCCCCCGCAGCCTTACGTGAAAAGACTGATTTTCGTGTAAACAATTTATGAATAATCGCCTTTTCCTCACCAGGCATTTTCTCAACTAGCACCCAATCCCCAACTGCTGGGAAATCCTCACGTGCTAATGACGTATACGCGTAATGTCCAGCAATCGTTGCTAGCCACTCTCCTTCTTCAGCCAATACACGATAGGAATGCTTATGCTCTAAAGTAACCCTAGCCGGTACACAGTTCGCCAGCTTAGCCTCCTGTTTAAATCCAGTCATTTGCTCTTCAAAATATGTTGAAAATCCTAAAGTTGTTAAATTCAATTTGTTTTCCTCCTAAATGTGCATATCATTTGTACTCGATTGATAAAAACATAAAAAAACCTTGTCTCTGCGCAATTCGGCAGTTACAAGGTTTCACAGGCACATTTAAGAGAATATACAAATCACCACAATTGTGCAGTCATCTCACTACAATGCGTGGTCAAATTATATATTTTAGGCGTGTGAAATTGAACAAACCGAATTGCAGTTCGTTAAAAACGGCTCTATTCATCATGTCACATCACCTACTTCCGATATTAGTTGCTTTTAATATAGCGGAATTTTCCGAAAATGTCAATTACAATCTTACAAGCATGTATCCCCTCCCTCCCCGCATACAATAAACAAGACCGCTATCGGCGAAGGAGATGTTGAATTGTCAAAAATCATTTCGATCAGCACATACAAACCACCGTACACATTACAACAGACAAACGCAGAGGAACTAACGAAGGAGCTGTTTCATGCAAAAATCCCCAAATTAGAACGCTACTTAAAAGTTTTTGAGAATGGTGGTATTGAAACGCGTAATTTTTGTGTACCACCAGAATGGCAGCGTATGGATCATTCCTTTGAAGAACGTAACGATTTATATATTGAGCTAGCTACACAATATAGTGTTGAGGTCATTCAAGCCTGTTTACAAAATGAAGCGTTTTTAGAAGCACCGATTTCGCCTAAAGATATTGATGCCATTATTTTCGTGAGTAGCTCAGGTATTTCAACACCAAGTATTGATGCACGAGTTATGAATAAACTTCCATTTTCAGACAGACTTAAGCGTATTCCACTTTGGGGACTTGGCTGTGCTGGTGGTGCTGCTGGTGTTAGTAGAGCTTATGATTTTTGTCGTGCTCATCCAGAAGCAAAAGTTCTTGTCATTTGTGTCGAGCTTTGTAGTCTAACTTTTCAACCCAATGATTTTTCGAAAAGTAATTTAATTGGTGCCTCTCTTTTTGCAGATGGTGCAGCATGCGCACTTATCTGTGGAGATGAAGTGAATATCGCAGTAAAAAAATCAACACCTACTATCATAGGTTCTGGCTCTAAATGGATGCCAAATTCAGAAAATGTTATGGGCTGGAATATAAAAAACAATGGCCTCCATGTCGTTTTTCAGAAAAGTATTCCTGCTATAATTACTACTTGGCTCGGCCCATTCATTGAACAATTTTTATTGGAACATAAGCTATTCAGTGAACAGCTTAACCACTTTATTGCACATCCAGGCGGTAAAAAAGTATTAAAAGCCTATGAAGATACTCTTTATCTAGCTCCCTCAAAAACCGACATTTCTCGGGAAATATTAAAACATCATGGAAATATGTCATCTCCTACAGTGCTATATGTGTTGGAGCAATTTATGTTAAACGAAGGACAAGTGGAGGATACTGGCTTGCTCGTCGCTCTTGGGCCTGGCTTTTGCGCTGAAGCTGTATTACTCAAATGGAGGGAGTAGCATGATTTTTTACATTATCTTGATTCTCGTCATTCTACAAAGATTGATAGAAGTTTTCATTGCAAAACGCAATGAAAAATGGATGCTCTCACAAGGAGCCTATGAAGTTGGTGCTTCTCATTATCCATATATGGTTACAATGCACATCAGTTTTTTCCTCTTTTTAATTGTTGAAGTAGTTACTAATAATAATAGTTTATCGCCTTTATTTCCGTTATTGTTCTTATTATTTATTGCCGTGCAAGCATTACGTATTTGGTGCATTCGTTCATTGGGGAATTTTTGGAATACAAAAATATTAATTTTGCCAGGTGCAGAAGTTGTACGGAAAGGTCCTTACACATTTATGCGCCACCCAAATTACACGGTCGTTTGCTTAGAAATTCTTCTTTTGCCTTTAATGTTTCAAGCATATTTTACAGCGTTTTGCTTTACACTTTTAAATATGACAATATTATCAATACGCATTCCCATCGAAGAAAAAGCTTTACGCGACGCTACGAATTATAATCATGTATTTCAAAAGAAGATTTCGGAATCCTAGCCGAAATCTTCTTTATTTATTCTTTAATGGCTCATCACCATAACGTGTGGTTGATTTCCGTTCCGGCTGGGCGCTTTGTTGCTGCCGCTACGTTAGCACTTCGCTTTCGCACAGAGCAAAGCTTCCTGGGGGCGTCCGATGAGCCGCTTCACTCGCGTTGCTCGCTCCAGGGTCTCATCTGTGACGCTGATCCCCAAGGAGTCGCCCAGTCTCCACTCCAATCAACTAATGTACATGGCATATATTTTTAAAAATGTCATCCACAGTTTTTGATGATGAGCCTCTTTAATGCCATTCCCAATTGAACGGATCTTGTAAACTTTCCCATGGGTTATTAAACTCATCTTCCGTTAATAAACACTTGTCCAATTCTTTTATAATCGCCTCTTTATCTAATTCAACGCCAATTATAACGAGCTGTGTCATGCGATCTCCAAATTCCTCATCCCAATCCTCTAGTACCTCAGGGCTTTGCAAGAAAACATCCTGCTGCTGTTCCTTTGGCAAAGCGGCTACCCAATAAGAGACTGGTTCTATTTTTGCCGATGAGCCAGCCTGTGATAGTAATAATGCAACATCCTGATGTTTCGCACTCCAAATAATACCCTTTGCTCTAACAATCGATTCTGGCATATGATCACACCATTCTACAAAACGCATTGAATGAAATGGTCTTCTACGCTTATAGGTGAAAGAAGAAATGCCGTACTCCTCTGTTTCAGGAGTATGATTTTCATGACCAAGCTCTAATTCCTTTAACCAACCAGCAGATTCGGATACCCTTTCAAAGTCAAAGCGTCCAGTATTTAATATCTCAGCTGGCTCTATTACACCATTAACTGTACGAATTAGCTTAGCTTCAGGTTGTAAAGCGCGCAAAATTCGCTCTAATCTTTCAAGCTCTTCAACTGATACTAAATCACATTTGTTTAAAACAAGGACATCACAAAACTCGATTTGATCAATGAGTAAGTCCGCAACATCCCGTTCGTCTAACTCACCGACTGCCTCCTTACGCTCCAAAAGACTTTCACCTGACTGAAAATCATGCCAAAAACGATTTGCATCTACTACAGTCACCATCGTATCAAGCTGGCAAAACTTTGTTAAATCAATACCTAGCTCCTCGTCTAAATAGCTAAACGTTTGGGCAACAGGTATTGGCTCACTAATCCCTGTCGATTCAATTAAAATGTAATCAATAGTACCAAGCTTCGCGAGACGTTCCACTTCCTGCAATAAATCTTCACGCAGCGTGCAGCAAATACAACCATTCGATAACTCCACAAATTTTTCCTCTGTTCGTGAAATTCCGCTTCCATTTGCGATTAGCTCCGCATCAATATTAATTTCACTCATATCATTGACGATTACAGCCACACGCATATCCTTTTCATTTTGTAGAACGTGATTCATCATCGTAGTCTTACCAGAACCTAAATAACCACTTAAAACTGTAACAGGAATTTTCTTCACCATTTTTACAACTCCTCAAATCGTAATCATTACTATTTATAGTTTGTAATTAAAACATAGAATCCTACAAAATGCAACACTCGCTGAAAGAAGTTAAAAACTTAATAAAAATACATTGTTGACATATTTCATTAAAAATAATAATGTGCAAAGCGTAACGATTACGATTTAAAAGGAGGCATTTTATGCGTGTACAAGTAACATTAGCCTGTACAGAAACCGGTGATAAAAACTATATCACAACGAAAAATAAACGAAATAATCCTGAAAGACTGGAGCTTAAGAAATATTCCCCTCGTTTAAAAAGAATTACATTGCACAGAGAAACGAAATAACATAAAAATGACTGTTTCAAAAGTGACTTTGCTTACTTTTGAAACAGCCTATCTATTACGGGATAAAAAAATGCTATGTTCCCCTTTCCATAACGTGTGGTTGATTTCCATTCCAACTGGGGGCGTCCGATGAGCTGCTCCACTCGCTCCAAGGTCTCATCTGTGACTCCACTCAACCTATTACATGGTTAAAAAATGTCATCCACAACTTTTGGTGATGAGATTTCCTTATTATTTATTTCTATAGCTAGCTCGTTTAATTTCTGCTCCATGTCATCCAAAATACGTAATTTATGATCCAACTGCCCTTCAAAATCTACTGATTGGGCCAATACTTTATTTACTTGAGCATCTAATTGCGTAAGAACTTCTGGGTTAATCATCGTTTTTCCACTCCAGGAAGAGATTTGTTTTTTTTCATCCGCTAATTGTTGCGATAATTTTTCTATCTCACTGCTTTTTTCCTCTATTTCTTTAGTTAAATACTTATGGAGATTGTCTGAATCGGCTTGTTCTAAACGTGATTTCTCAATTACTTCAACCATTGTCTCCATTCGTTGGCTTATTTCTTTTGTAAAATCGCTCAGCTTGTTTTCAAGGCCAGCAATGTCCGTCTTATAATTAAAATCCGTATTCACTGAAAGTAATTCAACTTTAGTGTCTTTTAATAGTTTATTTTCTGCACGCAGCTCTTCTATTTCTTTTAATAATGTCTCTATCGAAGAAAGTTGTTTTTTTTTGTGAATTTCTCTTGTTTGAATATCATCATTGTAGGCTTGTGTATCTTTTTCATAGTCTCTCTTCAGCTTTAAAAGCTCCATTGAGAGCGCCTTCTTTTGATTGGTTAATTGGACGTTTTCTCGTTCTAGTCTTAGTACAAATGAATAATAATCACTATCTCTGAGCCTTTTAACTTCATTTTTATATTTCGCTAATTCAGCTCTTAAAAAAATGATCATCTGTTGTAGCTGAATAGGATCATTGTTTTTAACAATATCATTATCCATACTTGCACCTCCTATCACGAAAGCTTTTTAAGCAAATCAATCACTTCTTCAAATTGCTCCTTACTCTCCTCTAACATCTCGTCAAGCTGCTTCAGCATCTTCATTTCTCTTTCCTCATCACCTATTTCATCAACTTTTCTTTTTTCTCCTGATAGTAAATGGGTAATAAGCAGATTCAATGTGCCCTTTTCGAGATAAGCAAAGCTATTATTTTCTTCATTACTATAGTTAGATAGATTATCAAGCCGTTCCTTCATAAGTTGATGGACAACACTATCTTTTTTTTGATTCATATTTTCACGCTTACTCATTTTCACCCTCCTGTGTATAACTCATTCCATTTAGATTAATAGGATTCAAAACAACGGTACCACCTTCTAACTGATCACAATATGTAAATCCCATGATACTTCCTGAATAAGATGAATTCTGACCCCATTTGATCTGAAAGTTAGGAAATGATAGTATCTCGTTTGGCTCTAGCGTTGTTTTTCCTATAGGTCTAAGCCAGAACTCCTCCTTGCTTGATTTATCATTAATTCGCTCCCAGCTACTGTTTCCTTTTAAATTTGGTGCGAAATGTTCATAGACATATCTTCCTGAAAAGGAGAATGGGGAATCTTCAGGTAGCTTTATGCATAGATAAGGGTTCGTTATAGGCTGATTACCTATATTACGAATATGATAAGAGCCCAAGCATAGGCTTTCCTCATTGGGATTATAAGAAATATTGATTGAGGATGTGAAATAACTAATAACGTTAATACTTTCCGGAACAATAAACTCCTCAATCGTTTTTTTTATTTCATGAACATAAAAATCCGTTTGTTTTTTTATTTCATTTATTTTTTCTTCTACACGATTGATGCGAGTAAGCATAATCAGTACCCCCTTGCTAATAGTAATGAATTAATCAAAGCAAATTCAAACTTCTTTATATGTCAGTTACATCCTTTCATAAAAAAAAGAGAGGATTATCCTCTCTTTACAATATGATTTTCTTCTATGTGTTAGTACCATTAACCATGTGGTGGGAATACAGCAGGGCATTGCGCTGGGCGAACTACACCCGGACATGCGAACGGTAATTCTGCTCTTGGCTCGCAGAAAGTCGCTAAGAATTCCACTGTAACTGGGAATGTAGATTGAATACTTTGGCAAACTGATATAGTAACATGTAAATCGGTAAACGTAATTGTGTTTGTTCCAGCTTGTGGAGTTCCTACTGAACACACGAAACAATCTAGATCTGTGAATAAAATTTCTACATCTGTCCCTTGCGGCGCACATAATGTAACTTGTTCACAACGTGAAACTGTAATCGGAAGGCTTGTAAACCTTTGACCATTTAGTGCAGTAACAACTAACGTAAGAGTGAAGGTCTTCTGAATAGTCAGGTTTTGAAGACATACCGTAGCACTATCAATAGTGAATTGACGATTCTCACGGTGCAAAATCTTAACAGGACTAGTTGCACTTGGAACTACACTACATGTAACCACAGCGTTGACTAAGTCAGTAGTTGCTGTTACTCCTGGAAAAGAAATTGGGCCAGTAGGGGAAAACTCAAACGAAGCTTCTTTTACAATCCAGTCAAACACCTTATCGACGTTTATACAAATTGGTTCTTGCAATTGGGATGGCATATTATCTTGCATCCTTTTGACACCTCCATAATTTTTTACCTTTCGTTTGTATCTTATGTTTTCTGACTAAAAGTGCATGGGCTAAAAAGTAATTCGTTTTGGTTTTTATTAAAATACTTATGTAACAGTATGTATCGTTTTTGCTTACTTCTCCACTTCTTAAGTAGAAACAAAAATGTTTGAAGGATCGGTATATTTGTAACAAAAAGTAAGTATTTTTAATAAAATATTAATGGACTGAAAGGGGTGAAATGCAATGGAAGATTCGAAATTGTACGCCACTCAAGACATTGGAAAATTGAAGCAAAAAATAGAAGCCTACAAGGACACGTTAACTTCATTAAAAACGGGAACTTCAATTGAAGATTATTTATTTATGAAAAGGGATTTTGATGGGATTAAAACGCAAATGGCACTTTTAGAAGGGCTAACTGAAACAATAGATGATAAGCAAAACTCACAAATCGAAGGCAATGAGGAGCAGATAAAACTTCTATCAGCACAAATTGAGTCTCTGAATCAAACGATTGAGGAAATGAACCAAGAAACACTAAAGGTTTTAAACAAATTACTCACTAGTGAAAATACTGAAGCTCCAGCCACTACACCTAAAACTGAAAACACATCTAAATTTATTGCTAACGGTGCTCAAAGGGATTCGAACATTACACAGACAACAAACCAATTGGCGATTGCATTAAAACAGCCATCTTATAAAATGCTACAAAGTCTGGCAGGTAAAGCAAAAAATGCGCAATTAGATGTAAATAATGATATACCTTCTGCTCACAACGGAAATCAAGGAAGTATACCTGAAGAACGCCATTTTAATCAACAATATTTTCAATCAATAAATACTCATCCAAGCCAACTATATAATGGTTTATATAGAAATACCACATCCAAAACTACCTTCCTTTTTAAAAACGCTACCAATGCACAGGAAATTCCAATTAGTGTTTATGAATCTAATACTTTACCGCATACCGAAATCCATAATTCCACTGACAATGATCTTAATGCGAAAGATTTCGTTAATTACGGAGAACTCGAAAAAATTAATAACACTGTCATTATAGATGATATGAGCTCTGTAATAACAAATGAGCCTGTCACTTCTGAAGCAGCTGAAGTAATTAATAAACCTGTCATTCTTGAAGCTTCTAAAGTAGTTCTTGAACAGGACATTCCTAAAGCTTCTGAAGTAATTCTTGAACAGGACATTCCTAAAGCTTCTGAAGTAGTTAAGCAAGTTTACACAAATACATTCACCACTTCAAAAAGTGACGTATTTGAAGTCTTTGAAGATACGCCAGAGGAAAAATATGAAACCCAAATACAATTTGAAGAGGTAAGCAAACAATCTGAGTTAAAAGAAGAAGCAACTGAAGAAGGGCATAAAAAAGAAAAGAACTCTTTGTTTTTCAATTTCTTTCGAAAATGGAGTTAGTTTAAAATTAGGATGTACAATGTTTAACAAACTGGAGAAGTATACGATGAATAAGTCCAATAAGTATGAAAATACATATTGGACTTTTTTATGGTCAATTGAAAAAGTAATTCCTATTAGTAAGTATTCACAAAATGCCAAAGCTTCTCAAAAGAAGCCTCAAAATTTCCACAAATAAAACTACGATACAGATAATTGCCCTCCCCCCCCCCTTATACACTGAATAGAATAATGAAGAAAGGGGGTGTTAAAATGTGTATAAATAATTCTATGTGCGGCTGCTCATCTAATAATGTTTGTGAAAATTTTGGACCATTCTTAGCTGTTGACGCTGCATGTATTACTCCATCAGTTAATAAGGGATCGATTATTCCATTTTCTTCCGGTGTTACTACTGTTACATTAGCTACAATTGCAAATGGAGTAATTGGTGTACCTAGCCTTATTGGTTTCGGTAGTGCCGTTCCAGGTGTAACTATTGTAAATAATACTCTTAACTTATCGAATATCATAACTGAAGCATTTGTTGTACCACGTGCAGGTAATATAACAGCTATTTCTGCATCTTTCTCTGCCTTAGCAACTGTAGCTATTCCTCCTGCTACTACCCCTGTTCCTCTTGCTGGAACAACAACACTAAGAGCTCAAGTGTATCTTGCACCCGCAGGAAGTAACGTATATACTGCTACGAGTGTATTTGTAAACTTAGCTCCAGCATTCTCAGGACTTTTAATCGGTAATGAGATTGCCTTTAATTCTGCTAATGTCATTCCATTCCCAGTTGCAGTAGGTGACAAACTGTTAATGGTATTTTCAATCGCTGCAACAACAGGTGTTACTATTGCTCAAGCAATTACAGGAACAGCAAGTGCTGGTATTACAATTGAATAAGAATGCTATATCCTTTCATAAAAAAATAACTTGAATGTATTAAATTTAAGCCCTTTTCACAATACAAAGGCTTTTATTTCCTAAATATTGTGACTGGCGAAGCTTAACTTGATCGATAGTAACCCTCTATGATATGGAATTATAAGCTGTTGATATAAGCTCCCAGTTATCACCTTTATAACTTTACAAAATGAAGCGACTTCTTGGTTTAGAAACAAGAAGTCGCCTTTTTTTCTGTATGAATGATCTTAGTCATTTACAGTTTTATAATTTCACCAAAGCATTCTTAATATGAGCAAGATGATGCTTCCCATGCCAAGCGTACAAGGCTAAGGCTTTTTCAAGTGTCATTAACCCTGAATCAGGATGATGAAACGCTCGCTGTAATTGCTCTTCTGATAAGCTTTTTAGTAAATAAAACCAGCGTTCATGTAAACCCTCAATCATTTTATAAGATGTCGATGCAGGCATTTCTGAATCCGGAAGCTGTGCCCAATCCACTTCGTTATAAGGTTTAATTGTTGGAACATCCTCTGTCAAAGCTAGCTTAAAACGAATATAGCTATTCATATGACTATCCGCAATATGGTGGACAAGCTGCGTAACCGTCCAGCCGTTTTCTCGGTAGGATTTTGCTAATGATTGTTCACTTGCATCATTAAGTGCCTCGGCTAGTTGTTCGGGTAATAGACGAATATCCTCCATCCACCCCTTTACTTGCTGCGCTGTAACGACTTCAGGAAATTGAAATTGCCCAATTGGATATCGTAAATCGGTCATGTAGCTTTCCTCCGTTTCTATTTTC
The DNA here is from genome assembly GCF_030348505.1 of Lysinibacillus sp. G4S2. NCBI lineage: Bacteria > Bacillati > Bacillota > Bacilli > Caryophanales > Bacillaceae > Lysinibacillus > Lysinibacillus sp. G4S2. Next base: position 5,146,556 of record NZ_JAUCFJ010000002.1, read on the forward strand.
TTACTTTTCATATTACCAATTTAATATTTTTCACGCCACTATGTATAAAACCATCATTTTGTAAGAATTATAGCTTACAAAACAAGGGTCATTGTTTGAACAATTAACTTTTCTATTCATTGATATCATAAATTAACGTATCAAAATAGCTCCCATTGGTATACACTAACATCGCCCTTTCACCAGGTTTTGGGATTTTCACACTTGAAGGTGTATGAGCATCTGCACCATTAACAGGTCCACCAAGTCCTATAGTCCAACCATCTACTAAAATAGGATGAATCGTTTTAGAATCTTTATGATACCCAACAATTGTTAACTTGGAATTACGACTTTCTTCAATCCCCCACCATTTTTGACTGCTTAAGCTTGGCATATTGGCACCCATAACGCCTGATTTATTGGCATTACCGATGATCCCTCTATCCCCAAACTCTACTGCCTTGTTGTCCCAATCAATCGATTTAAAATCACTTTCTTGTACAAAATCAGGTAAATCATCTGGCAGAGCAACAGCTTTCTCATTCATTGTACAGCCAACTAAAAATAACAACACTGTAAAGAAAACTATACACCGCTTCATTACATCGCTCCCTATATAGTCATGATATCTACTATGAAACGAATTATGCAAACTGATTGTTACAGAGTATTCAGAAAAATAAGCGTGACCTGTTATTCTATAGATCTCATCACAAATTTAACTAACGTCTTTAACGGATGAGTAATCGTTAACGCTGACTCTTTTTCAAATTGCTGTGCTGCTTCAACCATTGAAAGCTGTGCAACTGAAATCTGCCGCTGCTCCCTCGCTACATGCTGAAGGGTTTGTCTAATAGCAGTATTATACGTTTCCTTTTTTCCCTGCATAATTAGCTCAAAAGCATCGTCGATAACTTTTGCTACAACATCTATCGATTTTTCATGCTGCTCAGCGTACCTTCTACAGTTTCAGGATTTGTAAAAAGAATCGTTTGAGGCTGCTTTTCTTCACATACGGTTTCAAAATAGGGCTCATCTATTTTAATAATTGGAATAGAGAGGTCCAGCTGTTCTTCCTCTAACAATGCAATATAATTCGTACACGTTATTAAAATAGCATCAATACTACAGCTCGCCATCCATTCAAGCTGCTCTTTAACTTTAACAGCTAACCCATTAGTCCCCTTTGGAACTTGCTGTATAAGACCAGGATCCGCAAAATGAACTAGCTCCACGTTGTCGATGTTTTGAAATGTATGTTCTATATACTCAATATTTGAATGGTGTGCATGCAAGCATCCGAGCTTCTTCCTCAAGTGTAATCCCCCTAATTAATAAGCTGTTTTTCCATTGTTGCGATATCAAGAGAAATGCCATTACGATTTTCTCCCATAACGTTATGAATTACTGATGCATCATTTGCTTGCGCTAAAATAATGTTCATCTTCAATCACCCCTCAATGAATTAATATACATTATAACGTATCCCAGACAAAACGAAGAGGCTGGGACAAAACCTCATTTTTCTGCAATGACAGCGACAAAAATCTTTAATGAGCTGCAGTTTTGAGATTTATCGAGAACTTTTGATTGTTTATCGACCAACTTTATCGATTTATCAACCAACTTTTTTAATTTATCAACCAACTTTTGAAAAATATCGACATCTACCTACTATCTGACCACACTGATAATTTGCATCGCTTATGACATAAGCCTATTTTTTACGCAAAATTCAACATCAAAAAAGCGCGAGAAATCAACGTTTCTAAATTGATTTCTCGCGCTTTTTAAGGTTTTGACCAGTTTTGTCCCAGCCACTATCGACATTAATATTTATTCACAAAACGTATTGCTCTACTCATAACAGTTGGGACAACTGATGCATGATTTTCCTCCAACGCTTCATAAAACGCAATGTCCATAATTTTTCCTAAATCGCTGGCAATTTGTTGTGCATCATCAACCATAAAGGTTTCCAGTTCCCCTACACCTATAAATAATTTTTCATATGCATATGGACGCTCTTTTATAAATTTTGAAACATAATTTACTAGTTCATGCTCATTCCACCAAATAGAAGGGCTTATCGCTATATAACGTTGGAAGCTTGATTGATGATGGAATAATTGCCAAAGCACAAAGTAACCCGCCAATGAATGGCCGAACAGTGCTTGCTGCTGTACATTTACAGGGAATTGCGCCTGAATACTTGGCTTTAATTCCTCCTCTAAAAATCGACTAAAGTTCTCTGCTCCTCCATGCTTCTCATAGCCCTTACCTTTAAATCTTGCAGGATAAGTGTACGTTTGGGCTTGTCCTGTAAAATCATAAAATCGTCGTTCATGCATATCGGCTCCATGCCCGATACCAACTACAATAGCTGGCAAAATACTTGTTTTAGGCGCATTGCGGCTTTGCAGGCGGACTGCTTCCTTCACAAGGTGAAAGTATGACGATCCGTCCAATACATATAAAACGGGAAACCCTCCTGCTGGTACTTCTCCATTCGGTACATAAATATTTATCGTATAAGTATAATTAGTAAACTTCGATATAATTTGCTGCGTCACATAATCAAGTGTATTCACGATTTTCTCCTCAATCATTTGCCGGCCTCCCTCAAAACATCATAACCATAGCATACTGGTGTTTTCGTAACAGGATCCTCCATAATACGTGCATGAATATTGAATACATTTCGCATAACATCTTCACATAAAATTTCGCTTGGTGTTCCAGTTTTCATCACAACACCCTGCCGCATTGCGATTATATGATCAGAATATCGTGCTGCGTGATTAATGTCGTGTAATACCATAACAATCGTACATCTATGCTGCTCGTTCAAGTTTTTCACAATTTCTAGCACTTCTAACTGATGTGCCATATCTAGATAAGTCGTCGGTTCGTCTAATAACAAAATATTTGTTTCTTGCGCTAAGGCCATTGCAAGCCATACACGCTGGCGCTGACCCCCAGAAAGCTGTGCAAGCTCGCGATTGCGATACTCATTTGTATTTGTGACAGTTAAGGCCCACTCAATCATTTCCTCGTCCTTTTTTGTTAAGCGGTTCACATTATTTCGATGCGGATAACGACCATAGGCAATAAGTTCCTCGACCTTTAACTGACCAGGTGCATTAGGCGTCTGAGATAAAATAGCTAGCTTTTTCGCGATTTCCTTTGTCGATAAATTTTGCATATTTTGATCTTGTAAATAAACCGTGCCCTGCAGCTTCTTTAATATACGACCGATTGTTTTTAATAATGTTGATTTCCCACACCCATTGGGTCCTATAATGGTCGTAACCTTCCCCTCTTCAATTGTTAAATTTAAGCCTTCAAACACACGAACTTGCTCATAGCCGGAAGATAAATTTTCCATTCTAAATGCAGTTTGTATACGATTTCCCCCTATGCCTTTGATTTCACTAGTAAATATAAGAAATACGGAATCCCAATAATCGAGACAACAATACCAACCGCTAACTCAGACGGCGCAAATACTGTTTTTCCTATAAAGTCAGCTAAAATAAGTAATCCCGCACCAATCAACGCACTTACTGCCATGACATAACGATGTTGTATACCGACAAGCTGTTTAGCAATATGTGGCGCCATTAGTCCAATAAAGCCGATACTGCCTGATACTGATACACAGGCACTGACTAAGCCAACACTTGCCAATAATAGCTTCATTTTCTCTTTTTCCACCGCTATCCCTAAGCTTGTAATACTATCCTCTTCTAATTGAAAATAATCGAGCAAATATGATTTCCGATAAACGTAAATGCCTAATAAAATAAGCCATGGCAACATAGTCACTACAAAAATCCAGTTTGCATTATAAATAGAGCCCGCCATCCAAACTGCGGCAGCTTCATAATCTTGAGCATTCATTTTCAATGATAAAAACAGTGACAGTGCCGCAAAGCCACTATTAATCGCAATTCCTGTTAAAATAAGTCGCTGCATATCTAAATGACCATTTTTCCAGGCAAACGAAAAAATAAGTAGAGCAGCCAAAGCACCGCCCACAAATCCAAACATCGGCATCATCAAAACAGATAACCAGCTACTCATATCTGCAGACACGACACGGAATTGAAAGAAAAACATGAAGATAACCACTGCTGCACCAGCACCCGCATTAATCCCTAAAATTCCTGGGTCTGCTAAGCCATTACGTGTAATCCCCTGTAGCACAACCCCTGCCATGCCTAGACCAACACCAACAAGTGCTGCGATGACAATACGTGGTAAACGGAATTCAAAAATGACAAGATCAAATTTTGGATTTGGCTCAATACGTAGCAATGTTCTTAAAACATCCATCACCGACATATCAAAAACACCATTTGTAATATGAAGATAGCTGGCACCTAAAATAAATACAATGAGTATTGCAACAGTCATAACGAATACACTTGAGGTTTTTTTACGCACGTTTTTCACCTCCGTGTTTGCGAACTAAATATAAGAAGAATGGGACACCAACCAATGCCGTTAATACGCCGATTGGAGTTTCAAACGGATAATTAACAAAGCGACTGAGTACATCACAAAGTGCTAAGAAAAACGCACCGATTACAGCTGCACATGGAATGATAAAGCGATAATCTACACCAACAAGAAAACGTGTAATATGAGGAATTACTAACCCTACAAAGGAGATTTTTCCTACAAGTGCTACTGCGGTACCTGTTAAACATACAACAGCAAGCATGCTAATGATTTTCACCGCTTTCGTTTTTTGTCCAAGTCCAATAGCGATATCTTCGCCTAGTGAAGTGATCGTAATAGCTTTAGCTGATACTAATGCAAGAACTAAACCAATCAATCCAAATGGAATAGATAGCATGAGCATATCCATGTCCACCATATGTACCTTTGTGTTATACCAAACACTTACTGTTTGTGATACTTGGAAATACATCGCAATAGCTGTGGCAATACTGCTTAAAAATGTACCAATGACCGTCCCAATAATGGCAAGTCTTACTGGTGATAAACCATTTCGAATTAAAGAGCCAAAACCAAATACAATTCCTGCCCCTAATGCTGAACCGAGCATAGAAAGTAGGATCATTTGGTAATTCGGAAGCCCTGGGAAAAATACTATTGCTAACGTAATAACAAATGCTGAACCATCATTAACGCCCATTAGTGATGGAGACGCTAAATAATTTCGTGTAATACCCTGCATAACAGCGCCGGCTACTGCTAAAAATGCCCCCACTAGTAAAACTGCGGTAATTCTAGGGATACGCCCTGTTCGCACAATTTGGTGGTCCACATTTGAAGGGTCAAACGCAGTAATCGCCTGCCACGCCGTTATTGCGCTAATGTCTTTTGTACCGTACATAACGGACACTAATGCCACAATCGCAATTAGGAATGGAGAAGCTGCTAGTATTGAAAATGCCGCAATGTTTGTTTTTTTCAACTTCCACACCTTTTTCTATATCAATTTCACCTTGGCGTAGTTCCGGCTGTCACTTTGCTTTCGCACAGATTAACAATGCGTCCGGAATCTTTATCTTATAAAAGGCTGGTAATAGACTGGTGATACCACCAAATCTACTACCAGCCTATCTACTATTTAAGTAATTTTTCAGCTGTGATATCTAAGAATTTCACCTTAGACCATGCAGTACCACCTTGCGCTAAAGGTTCAATCGCATTGACGAAAATCTGATTATTTTGTGATGCCTTCAAGCTCGCAAAAATCGGATTCTTTTGTAGTTCTTCTAACGCTTTCGGTGCATCGGCATTTTCTGATTCCTCAAACTGAAGGAAAATAGTATCTGGATTTACCTCTGCTAATGTTTCAAGAGATATTTCAGCTTGAGCCTTTGTAGTTTTTAAAATTTCTGGTATTGGAGCACCTAAATCTTCATATAGCACAGGATTTAAGTAAACTCCCGCAGGATAGATATACATTACACCACCGCGTACTCGAATAACTAGAATGTCCTTGCCCGCTAGTTGCTCTTTAGATTTAGCTTGAGCATCAGCAACCTTTGCATCATAATCTGCAATGATTTTTTTAGCATCGTCTTCTTTATCTGAAAGCTGCGCAAGTAATGTTAAGTTCTCTTTCCAATTTGTAGAGACATGCGAATACGGAATCATCGTTTGAATTTTATTAAGCTTTTCAGCAGTTTCCTCAGGGAATTTTGAGGTACCTAAAATAACATCTGGATCGAGTTTTAGAATGGCCTCTGCATTCGGCTCCATTTTATTTCCTACAAGCTCAGCACCTTCTAATTCTGTAGCAAGATATGAAGGGATTTTCCCACCAACATCAAGCACGCCAACAGGCTTAATACCGAGCATTGCCGCATCTTCCATAGATTCTAAGCTAGCCGCTACAATGTTTTTCACTTCTGCTGGAATTTCATATTTTTCGCCTAAATATGTAATCGTCTGTGTTTTCGCTTTATCCGTTTGTGTTTCTGTTGCACTTGTTTCTGCTGCATTATTTGTAGATGTAGTAGACTCTTCTGCTTTCTCCGTCCCACATGCAACCAAGGATAGAGCTAATAGAGCAGGTGCACACATTTTAAAATATTTATTCATCATTATTCTCTCCTAACAAATCGGAATCATATTGATAATGATAATCGTTTTCATTTACAAGTCAATAGGATTCATCGATTTAATTGATATTCATTATCATTTACGGATATTATCCTAACAAAGAGAGAAACGGTTGTGAATGGACGATTTCATAAATCGCATGGACTTTTGCCGATTTTTGATTACAAAAAGAGCTGCTTCTTTTTTCAAGAAACAACTTTTTATAAGTATTTAGCTTCCTTAAGCATTGTTTTTCGATATGCTGTCGGGGACATTCCAGTACATTTTTTAAATACTCGACTAAAATAAAAGCAATCGGTATAACCTACACATTCTGCTATTTCTGCTACAGGAGAATCATCATATTTCAGTAACTCCTTCGACCGTCGTATGCGATACTCTGTTAAGTAAGCGCTGGGATTCATTCCAGTATGCTGTTCAAACAAATAGGCAAATCTACGACGCTCGACACCAAATTCTGCAGCAATTTTTGAAACAGAAAGTGGTTTAGCATAATTCTCATGTATATACTGTAAAGCTTGCTCCATCTTGTCGCTTGCTGTATCGAGAATCTTCACTTTTGCCGATACAAGAATCGCTTCCAAAAGATTCATAAATAGAGTCTTTGCTTTGAAAATAGACATATTCCCCGGCATTGATTGGCTTTCTAGTAACTGCTGTATATAGTCAATAATTTTTGTATGATAGCCTGTTTTGATTAAAAAGTGCTGAACTGATAATGGATATAAAGTTGCTTCTTCGGGAGGAAGTTGATAATGGATAACCGCATACTCCCATTCATTATCATCGGTAACTTTAATCTCGATTGGCATTTGTGGCCCAGCATGTACGACCACACCTGGCTCCATTACATAAGGGATACCATTAAAACTAAAGATGGCACTACCAGCAAGTGGTACAACTAACCCGCACTTCCCAGGAGCTGTTGTTCGTCCTGTATCTACTTGCCCCGGCTCCATTTTATTTGTAAAAACATCCGTAAAACTTACAGACGCATGTGCATAGTAATCGATTAAATGCTTGATATCCACTTTATTGCCTCTTCATTCTTTAAAACTTTCTGGATTTGTGAAAAATGATGCAAATCATGATCTACTAAACTAGCAAAATAACCATGAAGTGTTAATTCAGTTGTACCTATTTTAAAAGGCTGTTGCCATCGCTTATCATCTATTGGATGAAGTGCGTTCATTAGCTGATGTCTCTGATTTATAAAATTGGCTACCGTCTCTTCTTTACTTTGTACACGACTATTCCTTGCTGCACTAGCATTCATTTCTTCTACAGGTGGACCTTTTGGGAGACTCTCTTCTATAAAGAGAAACGGAAGACGTTGATTTAACACGAATTCATCCCATGGTGTAAGATGCCCAATTACCTCTGCAACCGTCCATTTCCCAGGTTCTATAGGTGTACGCCATTGTTCCTCAGTTATAATTGCCAAACTTTCTACAAATGCTATGGATTTTTCATAATGCGAGATTATTTGATTTTTATCGTGATGCAAATTCTTCAGCTCCTTCACTTCTTTTTAATAGATAATCTGTAGCTTCGGCCAAATTGACTTCCACTGCTTGCTTTGAATCCTCTTCTCATAAATCTCATGCATTTGAGAACCTTTTTGAAAATATGGTGTAGGAGCGACAATCCCAGACATTAAGTGCTCGATATCATGAGGTGCAGCTAATTCAAGTATTCCATTAGCCAGCCTTACACCAATAGCTGTCGGTATTTCAGGAAAATTAGCCATTCCATCAATAGATGATTGATATGGTTCACTATTATTTATTACATGCATTCTTGCTTGATTTTTCACAGACCAAGGTTCATTCGGTAAATATTTTTTCAAGTCTTGTTCATACTGCTTCTCAAAATTCTCTAAAGAGTTTACTTTGTCGAAATATATCACATCAATATCTGCTAATGGCGTTCTGTATTCTTTTTCATGCAGAACATCCCACACCTTCGAACGAATAAACCCAGCACATATCCATGAATCAGGTAATTGTAGCTTTTCTACAGTTGTTAAAATGTCCATCATCCAGTCATCTGCCTCAATTAATTTCTTTAACTCTCCCTCTGTTTTTATAGGTTGCATTCAATCACCTCTTTACGCTGCGTCCCATTATTGATTCTCAAGCCAAGCTCTTATTTTTTCAGCAACATCCTTAGGTGCTTCACGAAAAATATCATGACCTGCATCCTCGATTGGCTCAATGTCCACGTTTTTCATTCTAGCTTGCAAAGTTTGAATACTCTTCCTTCTAGTAGATTCTAGTTCAACTGGTTTCGTTGCACGTATTAGAAGAGTCGGACAATGCACCTGTTCAACTATATCGGTGACTAGTTCCATATAAATACCTTTTATCATGGATTGTGCAGTAAACGTAGAAATCGTTAGTCTTATTTCTCCATCCTGTTCCTTAACTTGAGCCCTTGATGCCTCTTCAAGCTCTTCTGACCATCGTGAAAGCTCTTCTTTTTCCGATTCAAAAAATACGTCCCAAGATGGGAACCTCACTTCATTACAGAAATTTTCTATGTTTTGTAATTCATTTTCTAATGTCATGCCTAAATCTTGTGATGACAAGTAACCTCCATCTAACAAGATCATACCCTTTATCTGTTTAGGATATTTAGCAGCATAATGCAAGGCTAAATCAGCTCCTAAAGAATGACCAACCAAATAATGGGATTTACCACCTAACTGTCGGTTTATTATATTTTCTATCTCAACAATCAAATTGGAAGGACAATAAGCATTCTCTTCTTCCAAAGCTTTTGCATAACCATGTCCAGGTAAATCAAAGGATACAATATGATACTCTGTTAAATACTTTGCTAGTTCTCCAAATGCTAAACCCGTACTCCCTAGTCCATGTAAAAAGATTAAAGTTGGATTTTGTGAGTTGCCCCATTGATATATACTTTGCTTCATTTCTACCATCCCCTTTGGTGAATAATAACTTCCATTAATTACAATAATAACTATTTTCAAATCTATTTCAAAGGGGCTAAACGAATGAAAATAAGCATGGCTAATTAGAAGAGGTCGGAGCTTTAAGGGGGACTGTACATATAGTGGAAGAGAAAAATCAATTGTACTTTGTACCGATTATATGCATAAATCTCATTTATACAAAATCGAAAATAATATATTAGATTTATAAATGTTCTAGCAATACCCTTTAACTAACAACGTTAAAGGAGACGCTTATGAAAAAATCATCTTTTATTTTAATCGTAATGCTTGTCATTTTAATTGGACTTTTTTATACGAAACTGTCACTGAAACTCGTTATTATAGGAACTATTGCCGCTTTTATCGGTACGCTAGCTGGCGGTGGTGGGCTTATTACAATCCCCGCTATGATGCTTGTTGGCATACCTATTCAAACAAGCATTGCTACGAATAAGTTTTCATCAGGCATTGCAGCTTTGTCGAGCATCTTTTATCTTCTTTATCATAAGGAGCTTCGACTAGCATCTATTATGAAATATGTCGCTGTAGCCATTGCTGGAGGTATTTGTGGAGCACTTCTAACAGTATCCATCTCCGAAAAAACAATGAATGTTATCGCATGTATTTTACTTATTTTCGCCCTGTTTGTAACGTTAAAAAATAAAGAGTGGACTGTTACCTCGAAAGAAAATGACACGAAACACGACAATAAATTATGGCAGCCATTTTTAATTGCGGTTTATGACGGAGGTTTTGGACCTGGCTCTTCAACCTTCAGCATACTACATTATTTACGCTACCATTACTCCTACATAAAGGCAGTACAGCTCACACGTGTGCTTATATTCGGGAGCTGTACTGGCGCATTTTTAGTATTTTATCAAACCGGCTTTATTCAATGGCAATATGCGATTGCGATGGCAGTAGGGTCTATTATCGGCTCTCAAATCGGACTTTTAGTTCTACCGAAAATTCCGATAAAAGTAGCTAAAATACTACTAACAATTATTATTTCATTGCTACTTATTCAAGTAACAATAAAAATAATTTAACGGCTTAAATGTTCATGAATTAGCTTCCATTCATTATTCTCTATTACAAAAACATTCGTTGCTCTACCGCTACCTGATACAAATTTCCCGTTATGATAGCCTTCATAATGGTATGTATAAATACAGGTAGCAGATTTTTCATCAACCGTAAGCCACTGAATATCAGTAGCTGAATAAACTTCTTCCTTTATCAAGTTCCATGCATTATTAAAATAGGTCCCTATTTCTTCCAAAGTTGTGCATGTTTTATCGGTAAACCAATACACTGCTTGCGGATGCAAGCTCTCCTTTACATTATTAAAATCATGGGAATTTGTCGCTGTAATATAACGCTCTAAAGCTTTTTGATACATCAAGAAACCCTCCTTTTTCAACAATATTAGCTGAAATCCCATTATATAGGAATATCATTATGGCTAATTACCAGTAGTACATGCTAGCAATATTGCTTGTTCAATAATTTTCACTTCTAGTTAACATAGATGGATTAATGATGTCTGCTACAGCCAAATATAGATTCTCCGGATATTCAGCTAAACGATGGCATAAGTATAAATACCAATCCGTTCCATACGTAAGATAAATCTTACAGCGGTACTCCTTCTCTTTTAATTGACGTATCAAATCTGGCTGTATACCATAAAGCATTTCTATCTCTACATTTGGATGATTAAAATATTGTCTTTGTTCCATTTCTTGAATCAATAGTTCATCATGCGTAGCTATCGAGATTGGATGATTGGCATTAATCAACTGCTCTACATAATGAAGATAACGTTCATTCAGTGCTTCTGATCTTTTCTGCGCAACGTCGATCGGCTCCTGGAAAGCACCTTTAACAAGCCTTATTTTCCCTGGGTATTGAATAAGCTGCTGTAAATCCTTCTCTGTACGATAGAGATGAACTTGTAGCGTAATCCCGACATTGGAATATTGGTTAGCTATTTTTTTATAAATATCGAGGATATCGCTCGTCTTTGATGACTCCTCCATACTAATCATCAATGTAATTCTGAACTGATATGCTTTTTTAGCTAGCTCAATTAAGTGTTTATACGCCAGTTCCGTATTAACAGAAAGTCCAATATGCGACAAATCTAACGACACAGTTTGTCCTATCGCCAATGCACCCATGCCCTCAATAAGTTGCAAATATTCATCTTTAGCCTTTCGACATTCCATCAAATCAGTTGTATTTTCCCCTATAAACTCTAGTGATATTTGGTAATCCTTGGCGATGAATTCTCGAGCAATTGGAATAGCATCCTTTCTCTCCTCACCCGTAACATACCGATTCGCTGCCTTCCATAATAACGGATAGAGTTCTGTTGACTGTTGAACGTCATGTTTCATTTGAGCATTCCTCGCTGCAGATTTTAATGCTTGAATCACTATTTCTTCTGTCTTTTTCATTTTTATTCCTCCTCTTATCTATTTCCCAGTACTTTAACATGATAAAATTGGTAAGAGTAGAACCACTTTATATAATTTTTCAAGGTACCAATTTTAAGTAGGAGGAGAGAAAGTTGTTATGGATACCAATCGATCATTCTTCAGATATACCTCTAAACCGGCAAGTTTATCAGCAAATTCGGGAAAAAATATTAAATGGCCATCTTCAAGCAGGTGAAAGACTAGCATCTACACGTGAGCTTTCTGTCGAGCTAAAGGTCTCAAGAAATGTCATTTTGGAAGCTTACGATCAATTGTTAGCAGAGGGGTTTTTAATTGCCCGAAGAGGTTCAGGTACATTTGTTGCAGAGGGAGCCTTTTTAACACAGCATGAGACACCATTTTTATATGAAGTCGATGAAAAAAAGGTGAAAAATCATATTATTAATTTCCGTTCAGGTATTCCAGCATTGGACTTATTTCCCCGTAAAACATGGGCAAAGCTATCACATCAACTGTGGAATGATATTGAATCAACTAATTTTGGATATGACTTTCCTGAAGGTCGTTTAGAATTAAGACAAACGCTGGCACACTACTTATTAAGAACTAGAGGTGTTAACTGTCATCCAGAACAAATTATCATTACATCAGGCGCTACACAAGCATTGACACTGGTTTCTCGATTGCTTTTATCACCTAATGATATAGCCATTATAGAAGATCCTATTACGAATGATATTCAAACGATTTTTAAATCTTCAGGTGCCTCTCTTTATCCAATACCTGTAGATGAATATGGGATGAAGACAGCGTTAATACCAGAAAATTTGCATCCTAAATTTGTCTTCCTGACTCCATCACATCAATTCCCACTGGGGGGTACGCTTCCAATACAGCGCAGAATTCAATTAATCAATTTCGCAAGAAGAAATAATTGTTTTTTAGTTGAGGATGACTATGATAGTGAGTTTCGCTATGAAGGTCCACCTGTCAGCTCTTTACAGGGTTTAGATCTAGAACGTGTACTCTATATAGGCTCTTTTAGCAAGATTCTCTCTCCAGCTTTGAGAATAGGTTACATCGTTCTCCCAACTCATCTAATCGAGAAATGTCGGCAGCTGAAATGGTTTACTGACTTACACACACAATCATTGGATCAGCTTATTCTTGCTCGCTTTATTAAAGAAGGCTATTTAGAAAGACATATTGCAAAGATGAAGAAGTTCTATAAAAACCAGCGAGATTTTCTTATCCAATGTTTGCAAACAACCTTTTCAAATAAGGTGAAGATTTTAGGTTACACTACCGGTATGCATTTAATTGTTGAATTAGAGGATATTCATTTTTCTAAAGAGGTATTGTTTAAAATCGAACAACTTGGTGTAAAAGTATACCCTGTAGAGGATCATTCGATAGAGAAAGGGAGACACAATAATCGGATTATTTTTGGGTATGGACATTTAAAGAAGAATGAAATAGAAGAAGGCGTGACAATACTATTTCAAGCAGTCTATGATGAGGTAAAGTACTAAGGGGGATTTCCAATGCTCGCTACTATTCAGAAACAACAAAATAACTATGTCGTAAAATTTAACCGTCCATTATCACATTCAGTTGAAGCTGTGTGGGCCGTATTAACGGAAAATGGAAAGCTTCAAAAATGGATGAACAATTTAGAAATCATCGATCTTCGAAAAAACGGTAAAATCCATTTTAATATGAATGATGGAACAGATACTTATATGGAAATAACAATTACAGACTACGTTGAGAAGGAAGTGCTCGAATTTGACTGGGGCAAAGATACAGTCAGATTTGAACTCTCCCCCACTAGCAGCGGTTCCAAATTAGTATTACTTGAATCGATTGGTGAGCTAACTGAGCATACACCAAAGGATTTAGCTGGCTGGCATATATGCTTAGACCTGCTTTCAGACTTATTAAATGGAACTTTACATGAAAAATTTCCAATGGAAGAATGGAAAAAATGGTTTGTGGAGTATAAGCAGCTTGTGGATGATGTAGAGAAGATTTAAGCCATTCTAAATAGAACTCCTAAGGTGTGAAGTTCTTTTATTAAAAGTTAAGAGTTAAAGTAATACACTTAATAGGTCAGTCAGACATTTTTATAGAATAATAAAATTGAAACTATTTCAAATTTCAATCGTATAAAATAAGGAAGATTTCTAGGAGGTGTTTGTAATATGACGTTTATTGAATTGGCTATTCTAACTTTTTTAACTGTATGTTACCTGCCTTTCTTTATCTGGCTTTCTGCTAGTTATCTAAGTAACGGTGATAAATCAAAAAGGGAAAATATCTTTTGCTTATCATTGATGTCAGTTGCATTATTAAATGCTTTGAATTCTTTCTTGTTTAAGATACAAGATACATATGCTTTAGCAGTAATGGTTATCATCTTTTTATTATTTAACCTATACATGTTTTTAATTGTTCGGAAAGATAAAAGAAAAGTATCATTTTAAACGTAGTGACACAATAAATAATCCCCTTGAAGTAGACAATGTAAAATTCCATGTCGAAATTCAAGGGGATATTTTAAAAGACAACGAAAAATTGGTGTAGAACTAGTTTTTGGATTCTTGAAGGCTAAGCATTTCACTCGATTTTCTTTAAAATAGAGTGAACATGGTTAGACTAGGCGACTCCTTAGGGATCAGCGTCACAGATGAGACCATGGAGCGTAGCGGATGTTTTCTGTAGCGAAAGCAAAGCGGCAGCAACAAATGTTTTCTGTGCGAAAGCGAAGCGTCAGCAACAAAGCGCCCAGTCGGAACGGAAATCACCCCCTCGTTTTGCCGAAGAGCCGTACTTTATCAATTTGGCACCTTTCAATATTATTTAATGATAAAAAGCTGTAGCAATTTCAAGTGCTTTTAGCGGATCCTTAATTGAATCCAGCGTATAGACAAGCTTGTCTTCCTGCCAAACAATTAAATTTCCTGATTCATATACATCTAACTGTGCAGAACCGTGTTGCTTTGGAATTGGAAGCATATGCGATTCTAAAAATTGTACTGCCTGCTTAGCAAGCTTTACACCAGCTTCCGGATTGTCTGTTCTTGTATGGGTTGCTACTGCCCATCTTCCCTCATTCCAACCAGTCCATAAAGAGCCAGCACCTGCATCTTGATAGCCTTTAATGTTGGAACCAAGATCAACTTCTTGACCGCCCTTTTGACTAAAGTTCTCAAAAGCAATTTGCTCACTTGCTTCGTCTGCATTTTCATATTGCTTCACTAAGAGCCGAGCAATAACGGTCGCTCTATCTGGTTGTTTTAGTTTAATATCGTTGATTGGCAAATACTCTTTGCTTTCAAAAAATACTATTTCAACTTCGTTAGTTTCCGCCTTCGTCGTTGCTGTTAAAAATGTACCTTCTGTGATCGGTAGCCCTTTTGGTAAAGTTATCGGTAAATTTGTGTTAAGCTGGTCCTTAACATTTTTCAGTGCTCCAGCCTGTGTAATGGATGCTACCGTGTTTTCCTTATTTGGTTTAGACGATTCTTGTTGATTTTCATGCGATTGTTGCTCTTCTTCTTGTGGCTTATTTGGCACATTAGGTTTTTCTTCTTCATCAGAGCATGCACTAATTATACTGAGACTTAAAAGCATTAAGGCAAAAAGTGACTTTTTCATCATGTAGGCCCCCTTATTTTTCTTTATTTTTTCCCTACCCATTATGAACTTAAACTTTTAGTTACTTAAGCTCATTAATTCGCTTCGTCAGCTCGTTAAACTTTTGATCAAGCATAGCATAATCTTTATTCTTTACCGTAAGAAAACTAAGCTTGCCAAGTATCTCTTGTCTTTCATTTTCAAGCTTTAAACGAAGAGCAGCTATGTCATCGACTTGAGAAGGAGCGCCATTTCTCCATTTTTTCTCAATACGTTTATTTCGAACTTCCCACACACTATCAGTTACCTTCTCAAGAAAATATCTATCATGCGAGACAACAAGTAATGTTCCCTTAAATTGCGCAAGTGTTTTCTCTAATTGCTCCCGAGAAGGTAGATCAAGGTGATTCGTCGGTTCATCTAAAATAAGCACATTTTTATCCTCTAAAATGTAAGCCATTAGTTTACACTTTACCCGCTCCCCCATACTCATCTTGCCTATTGGTGCAGTCCAGTGCGCTGGTGTAAAGCCTAAATGCTTCATTAAATTCCGAACTTTCCCTTGCTCTTCAAAGGTTTCGTTATAAAAATATTGCTCAGGTGTTTGATCTAGTGGTAAATCAAATACTTCCTGCGTTAAATAGCCGATAGTCGCAGCAGGAGATATCCAAATCTCCCCTTCAGCCTTTATCTGTCCTAAAAGTATTTTTAATAATGTTGTTTTGCCACTGCCATTTGATCCAGTAATGGCAATCTTTTCTCCAAATTTTGCAATTAAATTTACATCCTTAAATAAAACACGCTGCTCAAAACACTTCATCAAATGCTTTGTCTCTAAAAAACGCTTCCCCACCCGTTGATCTGTGTCTATGGAAAAACGAATCTCTTCTTCAGGTTCTACAGCTTCAACCTTTGCCTTTGCAAGCTCCTTCTCTAATCTCTTTTTCTTAGATTTAACTTGCGAATCCATACGCTTTGCTTTTACACGATAAAATTCCTTAAAGCCCTCCTTCTTTGTAGACTGTGCATGTGCCTTTTGTGACCAGGATGTTAGCTGCTGCATCTGTGCTTCAATACATTCAATGTACTTTTGCTGTTTATCATAGGCGCGTTGTTGTGTTAGTCTTCGCTGTTCTCTAGCGGCCATATAGCTAGTATAATTACCGCTATGCTCAATAAGTCCCCCTTCTTCTAGAGACCAAATTTTAGTGGCAATCTCGTCTAAAAAATAGCGATCATGTGAGACAACAATGATTGCACCATCGTAACTTTTTACTTGTTCGATGAGTAATGCAGTACTTTGCTCATCTAAATGATTCGTCGGTTCATCTAATAAAAGTAATTGGGCATTTTGTGCAAAACCATCTGCGAGACGCATTTTAAGCTTCTCTCCGCCACTTAAGGCTGAAAATAACACATCTGGCACCTGCCATTTAGCAAGTAAATTCGCCTCGTTTGCAGATACTTCTAGCGAATCAAAGTGTGCGCTCTCCTGTTCTACATAAGCAACTTTAGCAGACTGCAACCAGCGTAACTGTCCCGCAGTCGGCACTATCAAGCCGGCAATTAGTTGCAATAGCGTCGATTTACCAGCTCCATTTCTACCAATAATGCCGATGACCTCGCTTACCTTTACCGATGCTGTTACATGTTCAAAAATTTTCGTATCCTTTATTTCATAATGCACGTCTTGTAATTTTAAAAGTTCCTTCATAACATCCATTCCTCTCCAGTCGGAGGGACAAAAAAATCCCTCCAATTATTTTGGAAGGATTAGTCGAAAAAATATCATCCACAAATAAGCTCTTACACATAGCTTGTTTGTGATCCATTACTAAAATGCTACTTCTCATCTGTTTCTAGAAAAAGACGTTCAGATGGATCATCAAGCACTTTAATTATAGCCAACTGTAAATCAGCAAAGCTTTGCCGATATAAGTTGTGTTTTATGGAAAATGGGCAGACTAATCCTATTTTTGATTCTGAAATATAAAATTTCGCAAAAAATAAGATTAGTTAATCATTAGCCACCCATCGTCCCTTCATTTGTAATTACAATAATTGTAACATCATTGCCTTTAAAACAACAATGATAAAGCTGTAAAATAATTCTTTAAAAGCAGCACCCTACCAATAACAGAATTCTTATTGGTTCATAGTGTCATACTCTTAATTACCATCTCGAGCAATCATACGAGCGAATATCTCTTCTTGCAATGGTTTGGAAGCGCCAACCACTTCTGCTACTCCATCGGAACCCAGCAATAAACTCTCTTCCTACAGCAGTTAGGAAGAACCAAAAGCTTCTTCCATTAAACATCCATATATACGTATTTCTAAATAAGCATGATTGAATACCACTCGTACCTATTCCGAATGGTGGAAATGATGGCGCAAAGCTAGGTGGTGGGCCAAGAGGCATTTGACCTGCTGGTGGTGGGCCAAAGCTAGGTGGTCCAAATGATGGTGGTGGGCCAAAACCAGGCGGTCCAAACGATGGTGGTGGTCTAAATCCAGGCGGTCCAAACGATGGCGGTGGGCCAATTCCAGGCAGTCCGAATGATGGCTCGAAACCGGGTTCTGGAAGTGGCATAATTTCTTCATATGGATTGTTCATGATAAACCCCTCCTTTTACATAATTCAATATATGTAAAAGGGCTAACAACCGTTGAGCAATTGCCTATCTATAGTGGAGCTTTGAAGACTACATTCAAACAAATACCCAGTTGGATAATATTGCATAATAAAAGATATTTGGCTCATCACCAAAAGTTGTGGATGACATTTGTTAAAACGTATTCCAAGAATATAACTTAATCTTCGTTCCGGCTAGAAGACTCCTTGAGGATTAACGTCACAGATGAGACCTTGGAGCGAGCATCACGAGTGAAGCGGCTCATCGGACGCCCCAGTCAGAATGGAAATCAACCATACGTTATGGAGATATGCCGATATTTCCAAGAAAGGAGCTCTTATGCGAAAATTACTTTTAACTATTACTACTATAATTGCGTCATTAGGCATTTGGTTACTAATTTCTTCGAATCAAGCCGCCAAATCAACGACAAGCATCCAAGCTAAGCTAGCTGACGTAAAGGATTACAAATATTATTTAGATGCAGGAAACGATAAGATTGGTAAGGAAATGGCTAAAATAGATTTGGTCATTGTGGAACCTATTGAAATGCAGCAGAAGTATATCGACTATGCTCAAAAAAATGGAACATTAATTTATGGCTATATTAACGCAATGGAAGCAGACAAGTGGAATTCAGAGCTCTATAGCCAATTAAAAGAAGAAGATTTTTATAAAGACGAGCATGGAGAAAAGATGTATTTTTCTGAGTGGGATTCGTATTTAATGGATATGACCTCTCAACACTATCAAGAGCTTTTACTAGAAGAAATTCAGAAGCAAATTGTTCAAAAAGGCTTAGATGGTGTGTTTTTAGATACTGTGGGCAATATTAATTCTTATTTACCTGAAAATGAACAAGAAGCACAAAATAAAGCAATGTTATCCTTCATCAAAGCAATAAAACAACAATATAACGGCTTGTCTGTTGCTCAAAATTGGGGCTTTCAAACATTAGCTGATTATACAGCACCATATGTTGACTTTATTATGTGGGAAAACTTCTCGTATGATGTAGTTGGAGAAGATGAATGGTCATTGGATATGATGGAGCAATTAGTTCAAATACGAGAAAAATCCGGTACACAGATCATGACGATTGGCTTTGAGGATGAAGAAAAAAGTCGTACCTTAGCAGAAAAATATCAATTTAAATTTTTCTACAGCCCCGCCGGATCTTACTACAACACCTGGCAATAAAACTATAATACCCTCTGAAACACTAGTCAGAGGGTATTTAGTTATAGAGATAAATAAGGGTTCATCACTCGCCAATCCTCGAGCTTTTCCTCAAAGGATTTAATATTTTTACCTGGTATTGGACTAGTCGAAGGCATTTTTTGATAGGCTCGATCAGCTAAAACCTCAAAGCCAATATGTTTTTTAAAAACTTCGAATGCCTTTCCCCCATTAAAAAGGACTAACTCAATATTTGGATACTGTTCAAAAAGCGTTTTAAAATCATTCGGTTTTTCATTACGAATGGCTGCATCTAAGCTTCCTTTACGCTCGCAGGATTGTATTGTATCCCAAAGACCAATATGATTGCTCTTTAACAATTTTAATCTTCGCTCATAGTCACCTGGTATATTTTCTTCTAATATTCCCCCTATAATCGGCCAAAAGTGATTGCGTGGGTTACCATAATATTGCTGTTTCTCTAATGATTGCTTCCCTGGCATTGAGCCGACAATGAGCACTTTTGTTGACGAATCTATAACTGGTGGTAAGACATTTTTCAGTTCATTTGACACAACAACAACTCCTTCCCATTATTGTAACGGAAAATCAGAGCCAACTAGTATTTCCTTCGAACTTTTTATATGAAGTTTATTTGACGAATGATTTTTTATATAGGTCCTTACTATTTCATAACCAATGCAATACCCTATCCATTGAGGGAGCTTTCCACCATATAAAAATTCAACATGATTGTCTAATCCTTGAATATTGATTTGAGGCAAAAAATGCTCCTTCCATATTTTTCGCATCTTATCTAATGAGTAGTAACTCAGCCAAGGGGCTACCCATTTATCTCCGTAAAACTCTTCAACTGCACATTCTGCTAAGCCTTCTAAAATTAAAGAATCTAATAAGGTCACTTCGTTTAGAGACTTATTTAAATATTGTAAGCGACAAACATGATTGTACTCATGTGCAAATAACGCTTTAAGTTCCTCTTTTTCAAGCTCTCCTATAAATAAAAATAAAGCATTTGGATAAGCGACACCATTTTTATTGGTCATTGTTTGTTCTTGTGTTATCGGAAAAATATAGATTGGTATATTTGGACCGCTCCATCTCTTTTTTAAATAAATAAATTCCTCTCGTACAATTTTCCATGCATTTTGATTTTGTAACTTCTTAATATCTATTTTTTCATGTGGCTGAAAAAGCCCCTGTTGCTGTAGTTCAAATTGTATTTCTTCTGGAGATCCACCATTAAAAACCTCTACTAAACGATTACAAAGAATAGAGCATTGTAAGTCTTCGAACTTTCTATTGTAATTAAACTTTTGACTAGCCAGAAATTCATTCAACCATTCATCAGTTGGCATTACTGACATACGTTCACCCCCTTGTATAGCTTATGTCTCCAATAGACAATCGGCTATTGATGAGTGTACGGAACGGCATATATTAACTTGTAAGGAAGTCGAAAGGGGGGATATTTTATGAATCCAAATGATGCTTATAATCTTTGCTGTAGTTATCATGGTAAACGTGTAAGAATAACAGATAGATCTGGCAGAATACATGTCGGAGAAATAACGATGGTAGATAGAAAAAATGTGTGGATTCTACCTGATAGACGATATAGAGGATATGGTTTAGGCTTCGGGGGCGGCTTCGGAGGCGGCTTTGGAAGACCTGGTTTTGGCTTTAGAAGATCCGGTTTTGGCATTGGGATCGCAATTGGAACTATTATAGGAATTGCAATAGCGCCACTAATATTTTTCTAAAAGTGAAATACTATTTGATGAATTCTCGATGCGATATAACAGGCTGTTTGTTTTTATGGAAAAAAATAAGCCATTTCAATCTGTTACTGAGATGGCTTATTTTTTCTTATTGCACTTGCTCTTTCTGTTGTTTGCTTTCAATCAACTCGGATATTGTGACAAATGTATAACCTTGTTTTTTAAGTTCTGGTAATATTTCTTCCAGCGCCTTAATGGTTTGCGTGCGATCGCCGCCTCCATCATGGAATAAAATAACATCTCCAGGCTTCGATCCCTTCAGTACCTTTTGTGTAATTTTTTTCACACCAGGCTGTTTCCAATCTTGAGTATCCTGATGCCAAGACCACATAACTACTTTGTACCCATCCTTTACAGCAGCATTTATCATTTGATCATTATAGTTACCACCTACAGGACGGAACAAAACTGGAGCAAATCCAGTAATACTATAAATTATTCCCTTTGTTTGACGAAGTTCCTTTCGCAATTCTGCTACGGAAACATTAAACGGATGTGAATACGTATGGTTGGCCAACTCATGCCCTTCAGAATAAGACCTTAAAACTAGCTCTGGATATTTTTCTGCATTTTTTCCAAGAATAAAAAAGGTAGCCTTTGCATCATACTTTGCCAATACATCTAAAATAGCTGCCGTATATTTGGGATGAGGTCCATCGTCAAAAGTTAGAGCAATTATTTTGTCTTCTGTGTTAATATCCCATACAACTTCCCCTGTCTCCTCATAATAAGGTCGACCTTTATCCGCATAGATTGTCAGCTTTGTAAAAAATACCGATATGATTAAAAAACAAAGGGTTAAAAACAATACATACTTACGTGTCATAGCATCACCTCCCAAGTTCAAATTCACATAACTCCGTCAACTTACTATTTACGAATTACAATGAAATATACTCGTGAAGGATTGGAGGTTTTCTCCTAAAACATTATCTTTAACACTGTTAAATTTTGAACGAATTGTGAAAACACTCACATAGCACTTTATTTTTTTATGAATTGATGTACAATAAGATGTACAAACTGATATATAACAATTACAGAAAATATAAAATGTTATAGTACAACTAAAGGAGATTTTATTATGTGGATTATTACAGTTTTTGAACAAAATACTTATCGTATGTTCGAGTACGACAATAAAAACGAGGCAACGGTTGCATTAAAAAAATTCAATCAAACAGCTATGCTTTCTTATACAAAATAAAATGGGACAAACCTTATTTTTCTGCGACGAAAGTGGAGCGGAGCGGTAGCGTAACGACAGTGACAAAGCGCGGATGAGAGATTTATCGGAATAAATTTGTGTTTTATCGGAACAATTTCGCGATTTATCGGAACAATTTCAGATTTTATCGGAACATATTGAAAAATACAGTATCTCTGTTCGCATTGAGAGTTTATCGAAACAGTTTTCAGATTTATCGAGAACTTTTCATTGTTTATCAACCAACTTTTGAAAAATATCGACATCTACCTTCAAGCAACACTACTGGCCGCACTGATGGTTTGCGTCGCTTCATTTGATCAAAGGAATTTTTCTAAAGTCATTTACTTTCCGCTTTTCAGTAGCATACCTGGTGGGAAGCTCATTTTTCTGTCGCGAAAGTGGAGCGAAGCGCAACGGCAGCAACAAAGCGCTCAGCCAGAACGGAAATCAACTACACGTTTATGGTGATGAACCATAAAAATACATTTTCACCGTTTGTTTTAGGTATCAAATTAACTTTACAATATTTTTTAGTGAAAATATCGAACACCTTTTTATCTATCGCCATATGGTATATAGAGAAAAGGAGTGATTTTGATGGTGACAATTGAGCCTATTATGATTCAAGGGCATTTTTTCACTGCTGTAATGGTCCAATTACCAAAAACAACCCTACTGACAATTTCGAATGAAACGGGTTACATCATGTGTGGGGCTTTAGATGTTGGCTTATTAAATGATCGCTTAGCAGACCGAAAAATCATTGCAGGTCGAGCAGTTGGCGTTAAAACCATTGATGAGTTATTGACGGCTCCATTAGAGTCCGTTACTTATGAAGCTCAGCAGCTTGGTATTACTGAAGGAATGTCTGGTGTAGAGGCATTATTAAAAATGATATAACAGCTATCTTTTGCATATTAAAAGCGTCAGTGCTATTACTAGACGCTTTTTTAGTTGATGTAAAGTAAAGATTGTATAAGTTATTCACTCTTTCCCGATACTTTGGGCAAAGGAGTGTTCGTTTTGGATAAAGATAAACATTGGAAAATACATGTATTTTTATTATTAACCGTAATTATCATTTTTGTCTGGTCTGTAATAAAACCTGCATCCTATTTAGATTGGCTCGCAGAAGTTAGCCCTGCAGTAGTTGCTATTATTATTGTAGTCGCTATCTACAACAAGTTTCGCTTCACAACTTTTTCTTATTTTATTATCGCCCTTTTGTCCATCCTAACATTTATTGGCGGGCACTATACTTATTCAGAGGTCCCACTTTTTAATTGGATAAAAGAAGAATTTCACTTACAGCGGAATGACTACGATCGCTTTGGACATTTTCTTAAAGGTTTGATGGCCATTGTCATAAGAGAAATATTAATACGGAAGACACCTCTAACGACAGGTGCTTGGTTAACAGGTATTACAATAAGTATTTTGCTAGCAATTGCTGCCCTCTATGAAATCATTGAATGGCTAAGTACAAAAATTTCAAAAGGAAGTAACACTGCTAAAGATTTTGTAGGGATGCAGGGAGATCCATGGGATGCACAATGGGACATGTTTTCAGCCTTCATTGGAACCGTTTTAGCTTTACTGTTATTTACAAAATTCCACGATAAATTATTGAAAAGACAGGAAAAGTAAATGATGATAAACAAATTTTCTCTGGAGCAAGCATAGCATATCTAATATGAACCATTCGAAAGGTGGTATTCTATGTACTATGCAAATGTTGGTCAGCAATCGCCCCATACATCTCGCGTGATTGAGGTCACCGGAAATGGAAAAGTAATGGCTACTCCAAACTATGTTCAAATTCAACTAGAAGTCCAGACAAGAGGGAAAAATGTACAAGAGGCACAGCAGGAAAATGCAATAATTATGAATCGTGTCATCCAATCTCTTTTAGCTCTCCATATCCCAAGAGAAAATATTCAAACAGCTTTCTATACTATTTCACCACTTTATGATTATGAGAACGGCAAACAGATTTTTAATGGCTACGAAGTAACAAATGCTATTACCGTTAAAGTAACAGATACGAGCCAAATTGGTAAAATTATTGATACAGCTGTAGAAAATGGCGCAAATCGGATTTCCTCTATCCAATTCAACATCGACAATGTAGATGCCTATTATCAACAAGCTCTCAGTTTAGCCCTTCATAATGCTCAAATGAAGGCTAAAACAATTGCAGAGACGATGCATTTGCCTTTACAACCACAACCAATTGAAATAGTTGAGGAACATGAAAGTGCACCTGTCCTGTATAGATCAATGGCGATGGCTGATTCCAAAATTTCTACACCTATTGAACAAGGTCAAATAGCCATTAATGCGACTGTTCGAGTGAAATTTCAATATTAAGTTGTATAATTCTAAAGCGAAAACTCCTCTCTTAATTTGTCTCGACAACAATTACGATACGTGAGTTTTCGCTTTTCTTTTTTTAATTGAATGTAAGATTATTGAATTTATAGAAAAGTAACCATAAGTTTTGATGAAGAACCTAAAAAAAAACATTTTTTCGAGAGGATTTAAAACAATGGCACTCTCATTCCATATTTAATTTAATGGCAACATAGCGTTGCGGACTTGATACTATTGGTTTCGTTTGCAACAGCAGTAAATTTGGTATGGTGATGATATCAAATATGAAAGGAATGATAAAAATGCAAATTAGCAAATCGATTTTAGATTATCGGAAAAGTAATAATTTAAGCCAAGAACAATTGGCTAATAAAATCGGTGTTACTAGACAAGCCATTTCAAAATGGGAGCAAAAAAAAGGTGCTCCAGATATTGAAAATTTAATTTTATTAAGCGATGAAATGAATATTAGTTTAGATAATTTGATTAAAGGTAATAGCAATATAAAAAAGCAAATCGTGAATAATGAAAAAGCAGTAAAGTTTCATTTTCTAGTAATCTTATTTTTAGTTGCTATTGTAATTTATATAGCGTATTTTGCATTTGTACACGATATTTTTATGATTGGATTTTTAATTGCAACGCTCTTTATGCTAGGTATTGAACTTTATGTTTATATGAGGAAATATTCGATTAGTTAAATTTAACCTAACAAAATCCCAAGGAAAAGTGACCTACCTACTTTCCCTTGGGATTCATCCACACAAGCCTATACATATGGAAATCAAGAACAGTCCGCTTACATGACTATGAATTATTCAGGATCAAATGTACTTTTTTCTAAACATACATTGAATATAAGTTGATCTTCGTTCCGAATGGGCGACTCCTTGGGTATCAGCGTCACAGATGATACCCTGGTTCGTAGCTAAGGCTATTTATAGCAAAATAAATTTTATCATTCCCATATATGCTCTAGACTCACTTCATAATCCTTAACACTTAGCTGAAAAACATCTGGGTTACTTAGGTGTGTCCAAACTTGAAAATCAACATCACTATTATAATTTTTCAACAGTAAGGTTATTATATTTCCATGACTAACGATAATTGTATGTTCGGTGTCACTTTTTAAAGTTTCCTCAACTACGTGAACGATCCGTTTCATTGCTTCGTTACTCGACTCTCCGCCTCCGAATTTCAGCTCCATATTGGTAAAAGTTGCTTGAAGTTTTTCATACCAATCAGGTAACTCTGTAGTGCTTAAAATTCGTTCTGAAAGGCGTTCATCGATTTCAATATTTATATTTTTCCTATTACTCAGCGGTTCAATAGTTTGAATTGCACGTGAGAAAGGACTGGCAATGATTCGATCAATTTTTTTGTCAGCGAAAAAATCAGCTAAACCTTCTGCCTGATGAAAACCTTCTTCTGTTAAAGAAGCAGCTGACGATTGTCCTTGAGCTTCACAATGTCTGATTATATAAATACACTTAACCATTTAAACCTCCTAGAGAAAATATGGAGAACCAACATCATTGTTATTAACTACAATATCTGCATTTTCTTGAGGGTTATGCTCATTTAAATAAAGACTTGAGGCAGCGTGATATCTGTTCAAAAACATTACCTCTGCTTTTTCATAGCTTCCGAATGCAATCGTTTCCCGTTTTGCTCCCCTTTTTCTGGCTAGCTCAAAATCTGTCTGTACGAAAATTTTATAATCGAATAAATGTATTAGTTCTTTTTTCAATAAAAATGTTCCATCAACAATGAAAATCGTATCGTCTGTTGCAAGCTGTTGTTCAGGGTTTACATATTCATCTTTTTCTAAATCTAATGAAACGATCTGATACTGACGATTTCCATTTTCCCCTAAAGGAATTAGCAGTTTTTCTTTAAATGCTTGATAATCGTGTGCATCTTCATAATACCCGATTGCTGAATCCTTTCCTTGTCGATAGCGAATCGCTCTTGGATTATGAAAATTGTCAATGCTTGTTCGTACTACTTCCTTTTTTCTTCGACGAAGCTCTTCAGCAAGTTCATTGGCAAGAGTTGTTTTCCCTGAAGCTGTTATTCCACTAATTGCTACTCTAATGGGATGTTGAAGTTGTAAATCTATAATATTATTGGCTACTTCTGAAATAAGTTCTTGTCTTAACATTTCTCATTGACCTCATAGATTTTAGTTTACGATTATTATACCTTCTTTACTAATTAGTTCCAATTTATTCAACGCGTCACCAATCTTGCCTTTCTTTAATTGCTCCGTATGTTCTTCTTCCTGATAACCTTCTAAATCAACGTTTATGTCAGATGATTCACTGCTCGCCATAAGCTCTAATGAGTTCGGTGCCTCTTTGTATGATATTGTAATATCTCCTGAAGCAGTCTCTACAAATAATACTTTTCCTGCGATGATTTCTTTCATAAAAACTTCACCGCTAGTCGAAGTAATTTTCGTTTTCGGACTGTTGACTCTAGTCATATAGCTATCACCATTCGTAGCGGCAATCGTTAACTCATTCACGGTGCTATCCATCATTTTCAATTCCCCATCCTTCGATGTAATTTCACCTTTATCAGCCGATAATCCCTTAATGATTTTAGAGCCAGAATCCGTTGAAATCGACAGTTCTTCTGTTTCAATGTTGTTAATTTTGATATCACCATAGCTGTTTTTTATGGCAATCTTATTCGCAGCATTTTTAGGAACAGAAATGTGAATAGTACCTTTTTTTCCAAAGCTAAAGTTTTTCATAACGCCTTCATCAGTGTCTTGTTGATCTACTACAATTTTATTTCCGTCTTTCTTAATTTCAACAGGATTGCTTTCCTGCTTTTCTTGTAGCTTACCTTCAATTTCAACTGTTAATTTTTCAGATTCTGTATTTTCTAATGCTATATCCCAAGACTCACTGGTTATTTCTAGTTCTTCAATTTGCTGAGCATCAAAGGACTGTTGTTCATTAATGCCCTTTTCTTCATTTGTTTTAAAGGTGAATATAATGCCCCCTATCGCAATAACGAATACCAGAGCTATGATTGCTTTTTTCACTTTACATCCTCATTTCTTATCTCAATTATGCCTCGGTATCATTGCGTTCGGAGGCTTTAACTTCTTTCAGCTTCTTCTAAATTAAATCTACTTTATCGACCTTATAATAAGACAGATAGCCAATAATAAGCCCTAATAGACACATAATCATTGGAACACCAATAAATTGAAATAAACTGGTAGATGTATCCCCATTTGAAACCGTTGCATTAATCAAAAATCCAATTAAGACAGCTGACGTAATTGTCGCAGCAGTTGATTTTTTGCGCATCCCAAAGTACAAAGGAATTAGGCTTACCCCAGCAATCATAAAACCATTGATAAAAGTAGAAGGAATTGTAGCTACCATCTCCTGCATCTCAACAGGCGTTTCAAACAAGTTCATCATTGGATTTAAGAAATAAACAGTGATATTGATCATAAAGGTTGCAATGATAATGCTAAAGAAACAAAATCCGAAAACTAGCGACAGCTTAGCAAGAATAATCTTTTTCCTTTTTAATGGATACGTAAATAGTAATTGGACCGTCTTATTTTTATATTCGTCAATGACTAAACGAGATAAAATGACACTCGAAAAAATGATAAAAACAATTCGAATCAAAATATTTGTTAAAGACATAAAATCTGTATAATCCTGAAACATTTTTTCATCTCCAGAACCCAAGGCCATCAGTGCAACTGCCGCAAAAATTCCAACAATGCAAATGATTAAGCTTTTAAAATAGCTAGCTATACAATTCTTTTTCCATTCAAGCCTTAATAGTTTAAGCAATTTGATTCCCTCCATTAATAAGATTTAAGAAATACTCTTCTAAATGCTGTTGCTGTTTTTCAATTCCATTGACAACAATGTCATTTAAAATAAGTTCTTTATTAATTTGAGATTGAGAAATGTCATGTTCAAAAATTCGAATACAATGCTGATTCACAATTTCATATTTTCGAATACCTAATTTGTTCTCTAGCACATGAACCGTTTTTTTCAAATCGTCTATTTTAATCTCCAAGTACGCCATGTTTTCTTTTCGAATATCCTCCATTCTTACTTCCTTTAATAATTTTCCATGATGGAGGATGCCAATTGTATCTGCTATTGATTCAATTTCTGCCACGATATGACTTGATATTAAAATAGTGATTCCATGCTCTTCTTTTAAAAGCATTAAAAGCTCGCGTATATCTTTAATGCCTATAGGATCAAGACCATTAATCGGCTCATCAAGAATCAGAATCTCTGGTTTCGTAACAATTGCACGTGCAATGCCTAATCTTTGCTTCATTCCTAGCGAAAATTCATGTATTTTTTTATTTTCTACTCCACTCAGACCCACAATATCTAGTGCCTCTTTAACAGCTCCTTTTTCATAAACACCAACATACTCACAGTGAAGCTCTAAATTCTCCTTTGCTGTCAGCCTTTCATAAAACTCTGGATACTCAATAATGCTGCCTATTTTGTTTAAATATTGATAGGAAGTTTTAGCGATTGGATGATTAAAAATCTTTATTTCACCTGAAGTTGGTTTTACCAAGTTTAAAATCATCTTCATAATCGTCGTTTTGCCAGCCCCATTCGGACCTAAAAATCCATAAATCTCTCCCTTCTTAACGTTCATATTGACATGCGAGACAGTTTCGACACCTTTAAAGCTCTTACTTAATTGCTGTATTTGAATAACGGTTTCCATGTTATTAACTCCTAACTTTAATTCGTTACACTAAGCTTAATAAACGAAAGTAAAAACAAAGTAAACTCGATGGAAAATGACAGTAATTTTTCAGGAGAGTAAAGATATATAACATAGAAGCTGTTATGATGAAATTGAAAAGAGGGATAAAAATGGAATCTGCAAAAATCCTAATCGTAGATGATGAAATTGGTATTCTAAAATTATTAGAAATTACACTTAGAAAAGAACACTTCACTAATATTGAAACTGCTTCTTCAGGTAAGGATACATTACAGCTTGTGAAATCCAATGCATACGATATTATTTTGCTCGATATCATGCTACCTGATATAAGTGGCTTTGAGCTCTGTACGGAAATACGAAAGCATACGAATACACCTATCATTTTTGTTAGTGCACGTTCTACAGACTTTGATAAATTAACGGGATTAGGAATTGGTGGAGATGATTATATTACAAAACCTTTCAACCCTTTAGAGGTTGTCGCTCGAATAAAAGTCATGCTCCGCCGTCAAAAAATGTATGAGAGTTCTCAGCAACAGCAAAGTACAAAGTTCGAATTCGGATATTTTACTCTTAATCCTGAATCTGCAACATTGATTGTTAACAATCAGCTCGTCGAATGTACAGCTAAGGAGCTAGAGCTACTACACTTCTTTTGTAAAAATCCTAATCGTATTTTCACAACTACACAGCTCTACGAATTTGTTTGGGGAAATGACGTTTATGGTGAGGAGAAAACCGTTACGATCCATATTTCGAAGCTCAGGAAGAAGCTTGGAGATGATACGCGTAACCCTAAAATCATTGTAAACTTACGTGGAATCGGTTATAAATTCATTCCACCAAAAGAGGATTCACTATGCGAATAAGTACTCGATTTATGTTTCACCTCGCACTGGGGATTATTTTGTGGATACTTGCATCAGGTTTTTGCATTTTGATTGGTTTAGAAGGAATACTTCCCCTAATTAATAAATCTCTTAATGAAGATTCTGAGAATATTATTGTACTTTGGATTTTCGGGTTCAGTACTATCGCTTGTATCGGAGCATTTGGATGGTATTTCGGGGGTCCTCTTGGATTTATCATGACATGGATTCATCAGCTTTCACAAGAGAATTACGAAAAGCCTAAGGGATTCTCTAAAATTTATACTCGAAAAGGCAAGCTTCGTATGCGCTATCTTTTATATCAAGAGGTACTTCAACATTTACAAAGCTTATCTTTCAAATTACAAGCAGCGGAAATAGAACGAGAAAAAGTAGAACAAGCCAAACAAGAATGGATTGCGGGCATTTCGCATGATTTAAAAACACCCTTAACCTATGTTACAGGCTACACTACTCTTTTATTGAACAATCAATACGAATGGTCTAAAGACGAAGCTCATTCCTTCATTCAGGAAATTGCAGATAAAGGCAAGCATATGGAAGAACTTATTCAAGATTTAAGTCTCGTTATTCAGCTAAATCGCGCTGATGGCTACTTACCTTTACATAAAGAAAATCTAGATATAGTTGAATTTACTAAACGAGTTGTTGCCAATATTAGCAATAACCCACAAGCTAATGACTATAGGCTTCATTTTGAGACGGATATTTCGTTACTAAACGTTGAATTTGATGTTAAATTCATGCAACGGATTTTACAAAACATTCTTATGAATTCAATTATCCACAATCCACCTAACACAGATATTTATACACAGATTTTCGGTAGAGCCGAGCATGTAGAAATCCACATTGTGGATAACGGTGTGGGTATGTCTCAACACATGGTAGAAAATATATTCCTACAATATTATCGTGGAACTACAACAGATTCATCTTCTGAGGGTACTGGGCTGGGCATGGCAATCGTTTATAAACTCGTTCACGCTCATAAAGGTACTATCTCTATTGAAAGCGAGCTGACTAAAGGAACTACATTTACTATTACATTACCTAAAAAATAGAAACCCCACCTCTTAAACGCTAACATCTAAGATAATTGCTCATGCCCACAGCAATTCTAATAACTACTTTTAATTGGAACAAAGACTGGAGCAATAATCATTCATGAAAATTATGTGCAAGACATATATTTAGACATCATAAATTGGTTCAATAAGGAGGATTCCATGCAATCTGAAAAATTGCGACTAAGAAAGATTCAACATCTTGCCTACGAAATCATGGATGAGATGAACAGAGGTAATGAGGGCACACAAGTGGAAGCATTAATCCCTATTATTGATAATTTATCTCGTGCAATTGGTGATTTAACGGATTCCTATGGGGAATTTTCGTTAGATTATGTAGAGGAAAAAGTGAAAAATGCTCATGCGCTTTTATTTAACAAAGAAAAAGTGGATGTCTATTTATAAAGATATGGGAAAGTTTCCCGCAGCGGAGCGCAACGGCAGCGACAAAATCTCTAATGAGCTGCAGTTTTGAGATTTGTCGAGAACTTTTGATTGTTTATCGACCAACTTTATCGATTTATCAACCAACTTTCATAAAATATCGACATCTACCTTCATGCAACACTCTCTGACCGCACTGATAATTTACGTCGCGATGACTTAAGCATATTTTTTTACGCAAAATTTAAAAACTCAACATCAAAAAGCGCGAGAAATCAACGTTTCTAAATTGATTTCTCACGCTTTTTAAAGTTTTGACCAGTTTTGTCCCAGCCACTTAAAAAATTTAATGCGTTTCAGGATTAAATGTTTTACAATCTGTTTCTTCACTATTAGAAGCTTGCTGTCCCTTTTGACTTACAACATAAATTTTTTCTGCAGTACATTTGTTTCCAGAGTCCCAAAATGTACAGTTATTGACTTCACAAAGAATTTCTTGTGCCATCGTTTTCACACCTCCTCTTTTGTTATCATTAACAAAATCGAGGTAATCAATACTTCTTAATAGCAGGTTAATCCGTAAATGGGTTCTATTGTAATTAAACGGATCATCTCCATAACGCTTGGTTGATTTCGCCTTGGCCTAATTGCGTCCGGAGGATCTATCTTCATTCAGTCGGTGTTCGGACACCCATTGAATAAGTATATTTTCAAAGCAAAATTAAAAATTTCACATCAGAAAAGCCCGAGAAATCAACGTTTCTAAAATTGATTTTTCGCGCTTTTTTAGGTTTTGATCGGTTCTTTTGATTGCTTCAACAAAACCACCTCCTTTTTATAATTACTTCACACTTTTTAAAATTGCACTATTCAGAATTTTTGTGATGTGATAGTTTTAAAGAAAGAGGTGAGTTTATGGTTTCGTATTTCCCTATTTTCCTCACTATTATTTTTGTTATTTTTCAAAGTTATTTTTGTAAGTATGGGAAGTTCATGTACACTATAGTTTTAGCTATTTCTTTTACGGTTCTGATAAGAGTTTTCTTTTTGGAATATAGTCTTTTGGTTTTTTTGTTGCTGGGGAATTTCTTTTTTTACTTAATGGTGGTTGTAACGTATTTTACAAAAATAAAGTACTAATAATCAGTGGAGATGAAGAAAACCCCCACTGATTAAAATTACACTTTATACAGCTTTTCGTTGGAAATATAAATATCCTCCGAGGAAAAACAGTAAGAACCCTCCTCCTACAACTGTTAATAATTGATCCCAAGGCACAAAGAATACCTCACCTGCCTCGCCTCCTACATTCATCATTAAGAAGGGCTGACCCCATGGATAGTAAGGCCCAAAACGTTCAGAATTGACTGCTAAGATAGAAGGTAAAGTAAAAATAACGTTTACTGCAAATGGAGCAGCAAAGCTTTTAAACATAACTGACGTCCACAGCTGCAACGCGACTAATGGCCATGTTGCTACCCACCCTCCAAAAATACTTTTCCATACAATTTCCATCGGGAAAGGATCTGTGTAGCCCTTTATAAGACCTACTGCATATATAGAACATAAATATAGTATCTGCATCGCCATCACAAGGAGTATAATTAATACATACTTTGCAACAAATACTTTCCCTCTTGTAACAGGTAATGCTAAAAGTTGTTTCCAGCCACCAGATTGATGTTCATATCTACAAATAACACTCGCAAATACTCCTGAAATTAAAGGCAGGAATAATAATGCATATGTTAAATTCATGGAAATTAAAGAGACGTACCATTCATTAATTTCAGAACCTACTAAATTATTATTAGTGTTTGATGCTAATCCTATAAAAAGTCCAATTATAGGTCCTGTCAAAATTAATGGCACCATTTTAGATTTTCGCAATTTAAACCATTCAGCGCTCAGTATAGATCCCATTACTTTACATCCCTTCTAGCAAAATCGATCGTTCCGATAATATACAGTACAATACCAACGCCTATTCCAAGCATGGCATTAATAACCGGCTCATCCCATTGATTCATTAACGATGGCCATTTCCAAATCATCCAATCAGGTAAAAAATATGATGAGTAGGCAAAAATCACGCCAAAAATACCTACTGTTATTGGTATCCCCTGATTATGACAAACACTTGCAATCCAAAGTTGAAGTGCCAATATTGGCAACGCAGCAAAATATGGATAATAACTAAATTTAGCAATTTCCCCAAATGGTATGCTATCACCTAAATCTAAAAACACTCCATAAGCCATCGTAACTAACATTAACAACGTGGAAGACAAAAACAATAAAATGGCTAGCACTGTGAATTTCGATAAATACACCGTTAATTTTGAGACAGGTAGTGCAATTAATTGCTTCCACGCATTCGTTTCATTTTCAATGCTCGCCATAAACGAAGTTAAAATGGCGATCCCTAGGACAATCGCAAGCGGTGTAAATGAATGAACGTTTAATAAAAAGTAGCCCCAATCGTCTTCACTTTGCTCTAACAAATAGTCCTTCCTTACACCGTAATTCACCATTTGCATTGCAACAACGCCTAAGGGTCCTAAAGCTGTTAAAAACCATAATCCTTTGCGTTTAATTTTCAAAAAGTCAGAAGTTAACAGTTTTCCTATCATAGCGCTTGCTCTCCTGCTGTCATTTGAAGGAAAATCTCTTCTAATGATCGTTTCTCTTCCTCTACTCGGTATACCGAAATGCCTTCTTGTACGAGGATTTGTACTATATGTGCTACTTTTTCATCTGAGCATTCATCTAATAAAATGAACCCATCTTTATGTTCGGCTTTGATGCCATTTGCTACTAGTGATCGCCAACCCTTTTCATCATTGCTCACCTTAATTAATACCTTTGGCTGAGCAAATCTACGCATTGCCTCAATTGAATCTTGGAAAATCATTTTACCCTTCGTAACGATACCCACTTGTGTAGCCATTTGATCGATTTCTGATAGTAGATGACTTGAAATAATAATCGTCATTCCATATTCCGAAGGCAGTCGCTTAATTAAATTACGGATTTCAATAATCCCTGATGGATCAAGACCATTCGTTGGTTCATCTAAAATAAGTAATTCAGGGTTGTGTAATAAGGATGCAGCAATACCTAAACGCTGCTTCATCCCAAGAGAAAAGCCCTTTACTTTTTTATTTGCAACATCCTTTAAACGAACAATTTCTAATACTTCATCGATGCGTGATTTCGGTACACCTAAAATTTTTCTTAACGCTTCTAAATTTTCATAGGCTGTTAAATGTGGATAATAGGAAGGGTTCTCTACCAATGATCCAACCTTTGCTAAAATATTAATTCGTTCCTTCGTTATATCTTTTTGGAAGATTTTAATTGTCCCAGAAGATGGCTTCATTAACCCAAGAAGCATACGAATAGTCGTCGTTTTCCCCGCTCCATTCGGTCCTAAAAATCCATATATTTCACCTTTACGTATTTTTAAATTTATATTGGATACAGCTTGCTCTTTACCAAAACTCTTTGATAAATTTTCTGTTTGTACGATATATTCCATTGTCCTCACCTCTGTCATTATCATAAGTAATGAAGGTTAAAAGCAGGTAAGGTTCAAGTTTAAGTTTTGTTTAAAAAAGACTATGTCTGTCTCATCATCAAAAGTTAGGGATGACATTTGTTAAAACTTACGCCATGTAAAAAAGCTGATCTTCGTTATGTGTAGGTGTCTGTGCGGATTATCACCTTGAACAAAAAAATAGCATGCCATTAGCTTTGCTGGCATACTATTTTGGACGATCACTCCAAGTACGAAAAGTGGCTGGGACAACACTGGTCAAAGCTTTAAAAGCACGATAAATCAATTTAAAAAATATGCTTATGTCATAAGCGACGTAAATTGTGCGGTCAAAGAGTGTTGCATGAAGGTAAATGTCGATATTTTTCAAAAGTTGGTTGATAAATTAAAAAAGTTGGTCGATAAACACTCAAAAGTTCTCGACAAATCTCAAAACTGCAGCTCATGAAAGATTTCTGTCGCTGCAGAAAAATGAGGTTTTGTCCCAGCCTCCGGAATATTCTATTTGTAGTGTTTAATGATAATTTTTGTACCGAATTCGTTTGACTCAATTTCCCAGTCTAAATCCATGCCCTTTACCATGATATCAACTATGGATAAGCCGATGCCCGCACCTTTAGCATTGGATTCATTTTTCATGCCGTTTCCGTGATCCTTAATGATCAATGCATCATAGTGCTCCGTCGATTTGGTTTCCACGCCAATATATTTCCCGCTATTCGCATGGCGTAATACATTTTGAAATAAATTATCAAATATACGCCCTAGCCAAATCGGATCAACTTGCCATTCATTTTTCACAAATGGATGTACCTCAATATCGATTTCAAAGCCTTCCTTTTCGAATACCGGATACCACGTGGTCATTTGCTCACGTACAAATCGTATAACGTTGATTTCTTTTTGCTCAAATTTATATTTACTAGCCATTAGTAAAGTATAGGACATTAAATTTTCTATTAAAGCATCGATATTTACAATCGATATTTCCATTGCTTTAATGGCCTGTTGCCCCTCTTCTGATAATTCCTCTTTGCTAATTGAATAAGATTGCGCTCTAATTTTCGTTAACGGAGTACGGAGGTCATGTGATAGATTAGCAATCAACTCTCGGCGTAGCTGTTCTTCCTTCTGCTCACGATTTTTACTCTCCCTAAGCTCACACACCATTCGGTTAAAGCTTTGTTCTAGCTGACCGATCTCGTCCTTCTTTTTGACCTTCGTTTCAATAGGTAAAGCGTCTACATCACGGATTTCCATCGCTTCTTGAAGGTGCAATAGTCTTTTCCGAATCCCTCTGAAAAATAAAAAGGAAACTACAATGAAAAATAAAATAATGGCAATAACACCCAATAATATAATGGCACCATATTTTTCATAAACATTCACAAGTGGTGGTTTAAATAATTCTTTTGGCATTTCAAAAACAATAAATCCATTGGACTCGTCATCTCCTAAAAAAGCAATAACTGTAAACGGATCACCACCATAACGCTCTTTAATAAATTTTGTAGTATACGCTGGTGTCCATTTTGATGGAATCTGTTCCTCCACATTCACTTTTGTGAGTAAAGTTCCATCCTCACTTACCCAAAACATAGAAGCTTTTGGATATTGCTTCTGCCAATCCTCAAAACGTTGAGTAATTGTTTCCTCTGTAATGATTTTTATACTTTTAGCTTCCGCATGCCATTTTTCCTCTATTTCGCTTTCCCTGAGAACTTCACTTGAAAAATCAGTTTTTCCTATTCCAAACACAAAAGCAGCAATAGCAAAGTATGATAATTGAACAATAGAGATGGCTAAAAAAATAATCAACATATACTTAGCTAATAATGATCGGAAAAATTTCATAGTTTCACCCTATATCCAATACCACGAATGGTTTCAATAATTGTCGGCTTCGCTGGATCTATTTCTATTTTTTCTCTTAAGTATCGAATATGCACCATTAATGTCTTATCGCCTTCTATGTAGCTTTCACCCCAGACACCCTCATAAAGCTGTTCCTTTGTAAGGATTTGATTTAAATGGCGAATAAAATATTGAAATAAATAGAACTGCTTGCCTGTTAATTGAACCTCTTCATCTGTCTGTGTGTTCATGATTCGCATTTCTTTCGTATAAATTTTAAGGTGTTGAAGATCCAGTACATCGTCATTCTTTTGATATCTTCTTAGCAATACTTCAACGCGCGCTACAAGTTCATCGGGATGAAATGGCTTTGTTAAATAGTCATCAGCGAAATTAAGCCCCTCTATTTTATCCTCTACAGCAGTACGTGCTGACAACATTAAAATAGGGATGTCTTTATTTTCTCGCTTAATTCTTTTGCCAATTGAAAAGCCATCTAATCCAGGCAGCATCACATCCAATATAGCGATATCCTTAAAAGCTATGTGTTGGTCGACCTCTTCACCAGATTCTAGCCATGTAACCTCATAGCCTCTTTCTGTTAAATCCTTCGTCACCCATTGGCCAATATCTTTTTCGTCTTCTATGTACAATATACGATACAATGTTACTCCCCCTAATCTATGTATTCATATAGCCCTAAAAATAACGTTATACTAAAAAACCATATTTTGCATTATTTAGTTGCAAAAATTTATGTAACAGTTCTTCTGACCATCTCTCCCATCTCATTGCCAATAAGTTTGCGTTTTTTACTCATGTGCTCTTTCAGATTGAATAATAAACTTGACGTACTGATGGAATGAAAGGAGCAAAAAAGATGAATACATTAGTATCCGCAAAAAATGTAACGAAAATTTATAACAAAAATCAATTACCTGGACTCAATAAAGTATCTTTTGACATTCAAACTGGTGAATTTGTTGGCATTATGGGGGCATCCGGATCAGGAAAAACGACATTATTAAATATTCTATCAACGATTGATACGCCTACAGATGGTGAAATTTTAATTGATGGTGTTGATATAAAAACACTCAATGATAACCAATCTGCTGATTTTAGAAAGGATCATTTAGGCTTTATTTTTCAGGAGTATTTTTTGCTCGATAGTTTATCCGTAAAGGAAAATATTGCAGTACCCCTTACTTTATTGCACAAATCTCCAGAAGAAATAGATTCAACGATAAACAATTTAGCAAAGCGTTTTGGGATATTCGAACAATTATCAAAGTACCCTAGTCAGCTGTCTGGAGGGCAAAAGCAAAGGGTTGCCGCAGCCAGAGCAATTGCGAAACAGCCAAGTATTTTATTTGCTGATGAACCAACAGGCGCATTAGATTCACACTCTGCAACTGAGTTACTTCAAAAGTTAAGAGAAGTAAATGAGGAACTTCATACGACTATTTTAATGGTAACTCATGATGCTTATGCAGCAAGTTTTTCAAGTAGAATTCTGCTATTTAAAGACGGAAATATACTAAAGGAATTAAAAAGAAACAATCAAACTAGAAAACAATTTTTTGAAGAAATATTAAAGGAAATCTCTAAATAAAGACTAATAGGGTGAAAGGAATGCATCATGGTGGGATTATTAACAATTGCAAAAAAGAATCTGAAGAATAATTTTTCCTTCTATTCGTTCTATTTCGTTTCTGTAGCCTTTGTGCTGACGGTGTTCTTCTCTTTTATTTCATTTTCCATGAACAGTATTGTTTTGGAGAAGATTTCGTCAGACGGAAGAGTAGAAACAATGTCAAGAGTAGTAGCAATGTTTGTTATGGCATTTGTATTATTCTATATGTCCTATTCTAATACCTTCTTTATGAAAAAAAGAACAAAAGAGCTTGGGATTTATTCGCTCCTAGGGTATCGGAAGTCAACGATGGTAAAACTATTAACGCTCGAAAATATTTTAATTTGTTTCGCTGCTTTAATTGTTGGGATCGTTCTCGGTGCTGTTGCTCATAAAGGCATCGTCGGAGCGATTGTCAAATTATTAAAATTACAAATTGAAACTTCCGATATTCCATTCATAAATATAAAAGCTGTTGTATTTACATTTATTTTTATATTCGCTATTTTAACCGTCTTATTTTTATCAAACTGGATAATCCTTCAGAAAAGTTCATTACTGATGTTAGTACGAATGGATAAAAAGGAAGAAAAACAAATAAAAATTAATACAGCCTTCTCGTTTATTGGGCTACTTCTTATTTTGTTCGGTTATTTTTTAGCTCTTGATATTACAAGAGGAACTCAATCGTTGTGGAAAACAATAGGTTTTTCACCTATTGCACTTGTAACACTAGTAAGTGTGATACTAGGTACTATTTTCTTTATTCATTCTTTTTTACCATTCGCTAT